>CACXFS010000029.1 GCA_902766885.1 uncultured Ruminococcus sp.
AAGCCTGAGAAATCCAGTAATCATGCGGGGAATTGAGTCGCGGTTGACGTTTGGAGACCGCTGCTCTACCAACTGAGCTATACCCCTGTATATGATTAACTTGCGGAGAATTTTGTTTGAATTGTAATTGATGTCACAAAATTATTCAAAATTCAACGCAAGAGTTATTGTACCATTGATGCGGGAATTTGTCAATAGCTGAAAGAAAAATTGTTAAAAAACATTGATTTGCAGGCTCTGCATAACGTCAAGGGCAGATTTATTTAAGTTGTCATCATTTGACGCAACGCAGGTTGAGTCGACCGAAACCTCTGCCTCGGGGAGTGCGGTTTTGGAAAGTACGGCGTTAGAAATTACGCAGATGTTCGTCACAACTCCGCAAAGCTCGACTTTGTCAAATTTTTTACTTTTCAGGTACTCAAAAAGCTCTGCCGAGCCAAAGCTCGGCTTGAAAAAGCACTTGTCTCTTTCTTTCAGCATTTCTGCTGTTCTGCCGTACAGCTTATGACCGTCGGTGCCTTTTATACAATGCTCTACGGGCAGATTTCTGCCCTCGTTTGTATGAAGGTAATTCTCCTCGTGTGTATCAAAAGTAAAGACGATTTCCCAGCCGTCGTTACGGTATTTTTCAATTTTATCGGCAATTCTGCCGTCAAGCTGTTCGGCCTTTTCAAAGCCGAGCGAGCCTGTGACAAAATCGTTCTGGTAATCAACTACAATCAGACATTTTTTCATATCAGTTTTCCTTAAGTAACCGCTGATTAAATAACATCTAAAGACTGTTTATGCATCTTGCTTGCATATTTTCCGCCATATTGCCCAAAATTCTGCACACAGGCGTCAGCCTGCGCACAAAATTTTAAGCAATCTGACAAAAAAATCTGTCGGCGCAATATGCACAAACGATTTAATCAGTGCTTACTTTATTTCAACAGGCTTTTCGTCAAAGCCTTCAATTTTGAATTTTAAGCCGCAGGTTGAACATTCAAGATATGGTTCACCATTGTTTTTATCGTCCTGAATCAAAAGCATAGGGCTTTCGCAGAAAGGACAGAGCTTTAAATCACTGTTACTCATAAGCACACCTCAATTATAGTTTCTTCCATTATACTACGCAAATACCGCTGTTGTAAATAATTTTTCTTTACAAAATGTATAAAAAGGGATAAACTATAGAAAAGGTAATTAATAAGAGGACATGACGTGTCAGAATGAAATAAAATTTTCGGAGGTTACCGAATGGAAATGAAAAATATGGCTATGCTGTGCGACTTCTACGAGTTCACAATGTCAAACGGCTATTTTAAAAACGGATTTTACAAGCAGAACGTGTACTTTGATTTATTCTTCCGCAAGGTTCCCGACAACGGCGGTTTTGCAATTGCCGCAGGTCTGGAGCAGGTAATTGATTATATAAAGAATCTTCACTTTGACGACAGCGATATTGAGTATCTGCGCAGTAAGGGGATTTTTGACGAGCAATTTCTTGAATATCTCAAAAACTTCAAATTCAGCGGAGATATTTACGCTGTGCCCGAGGGCACTCCCGTTTTCCCGAACGAGCCGATTATGACGGTAAAAGCGCCTGCAATTGAGGCTCAGCTTATCGAAACTTTTGTGCTGCTCACGCTCAATCATCAGACGCTGATTGCAACAAAGGCGAACAGAATAGTACGTGCGGCACAGGGCAGAGCTGTGATTGAGTTCGGCTCAAGGCGTGCTCAGGGTGCAAGCGGAGCAATTGACGGAGCAAGAGCGGCATACATCGGCGGTTGTGTCGGAACTGCCTGCACACTGACCGACAAGCTCTACAGCGTTCCTGCGGGCGGTACGATGGCTCACTCGTGGATTCAGATGTTCGACAGCGAGTACGACGCTTTCAAGGCTTACTGCGAGCTATATCCCGACAATCCCACTCTGCTGGTTGACACTTACAATACGCTCAAAAGCGGTGTACCGAATGCAATTAAGGTGTTTAAAGAGGTGCTTTTGCCGCTGGGCAAGACGGAGTGTGCAATCAGGCTTGATTCGGGAGATATTTCGTACCTTTCAAAGAAAGCAAGAAAAATGTTAGATGACGCAGGTTTGCAGAATTGCAAAATAACAGCGTCAAATGCACTTGACGAGTATCTTATCCGTGACCTTATGATGCAGGGCGCAGAGGTTGACACCTTCGGAGTGGGAGAGAGGCTTATTACGTCATCAAGCTCGCCTGTGTTCGGCGGAGTATATAAGCTTGTTGCTGTTGAGAACGAGGGCGGCGAGATTGTGCCGAAAATCAAGGTCAGCGAGAACACGACCAAGATTACAAATCCGCATTTCAAAAAGGTTTACCGCTACTTTGACAACGAGAGCGGCAAGGCGCTTGCAGATGAGCTTTGTGTTTATGACGAGGTTGTAGACAGCTCAAAACCGCACACGATTTTTGATTCCAATGCAACGTGGAAAACCAAAACGCTCACCGACTTTACGGCGAAGGAATTGCTTGTGCCGATTTTCAAAAACGGCGAATGTGTTTATGAGTCACCCTCAATTCAGAAAATTGCAGGCTATTGCAGAGAACAGATTGATTTATTATGGGACGAGGTCAAGAGATTTGAAAATCCGCATACCTATTATGTGGACTTGTCAAAGAAATTGTACGAAATCAAAAATATACTTTTGAATGTTTACGGAGTTTAATATTTGGCAGGGTTAATTCCCTGCCTTTGTTTTTTATAGTAAAGTATTGACATAATAATACAATGTGTTATAATAATGATACAATCATATATTTTATACAAAAAATAACGTTAGGAGGATAAATTTATGAGAAAGTTTGAAAAAATTACTTCAATATTTCTTTCTGCTTTGCTCGCATTTTCAATGACGGCTGTTTCGTTTGAAAGCGTATCGGCTGTTGTTGACGAGAACGGCTGTTATACACCGGGCGATAATGTTGAGGCTACCTACAGATACTACTTTGCAATGCCCAATACATGGCTCAATGAGTACACCGATACGGCAGGCGTCTATTGGTGGTCCGGTACAGATGCCTGCGGTGCTGTTGACGGTACGGGCGGTTCGGTAATGTGGCCGGGTTATAAGGCTCAGCGTGACAATAAAAAATATAATAACTGCGAGGTTTACTATATTGACTGTCCCACAGATGTTCTGCAAGTTGTCTGGAATAATTACATTGACGGCGGAACAGACGAAACTAAGCCTGTTTATTTAGCCGCAAAGCAGACAACCGACGCCAGAGTAGAATTCTATTCTGTTTATGATTCCGACCTCTATTCGGAAGAATGGTTTGCTGAAATGGAAAAAAGCTACAACGGCGACAGGTCTGCTCTCGGTGAATATGCGGATAATTTCTTCTATGACGAAGAGTATGACCTGGGATTGTCATTCTGTTTTGACAATATGATTTATGTTATAGACTCTTCCAAAACGACAGAGAACTTCAACGGCAAAAAGACAAGCGTCGGTGACTGGTATTTCTGCTACGACAACGGTGAGTACGGAACATACCCCACAAGGGATGAAGCAGAGGCAAAAGAAGCTTTATATAATCTTGATGAGTGGCAGGATGTAAGCTCTGTTCCCGATGAGCCTCTTCCGACAAATCCTGTTCCGATTGATCCCACAGTGCCTTCGCCGACTGACCCTGTATATCCCGACGATGACGAGGGGCAAATCCATTTTGATGTAAAAAAATCAGGATGGGATTTAAATACTAACAAAAAGTTTTACTGTCATATCTGGAAGTATGACGGCTCGCCTACTTCTTCGGGTACAGATTGGCTTCAGTGGCAGTCTAAAAAAGAGCTATGCAGTTTTGACGCCGACACGGGCATTGCAAGCTTTGATCTGAAGATAACAGGACATAATTTTGATGTAAGCGACGGTGCGGTTTACTGCGTAATTTTCAGCTCGAATACGGGTAATCAGACTTTTACGGCTGTTATGGACGGCAAATGCATAGGTGATACACTTTACTGCACCGATGAAAGATTTGAAAGTCCCGAGGATTCGGAAAAGTCCTGCTATGACGTCAGGTGGGTGAACAATCCGAATCTCGGCTCACAGAAGAGAATAACCTCAACGGGAAATATTGTTGGTTATTCACATTGCGAGGGCGAATCTGACAGGACAATGGTTGTCGATTTCGTTTTGCGGTATTATGAGGTTCCGGAGATACTGGAGTTTCTCAGCGGTATCATTGATAAGCTCAACCTGACAAAAGGACTTGTGTATGAAGATGTAAAGCAGATAACATATGACAATGTTGTTTCCGGTAAGATGGACATTTATACAAGAGAAAAGGTTATTGCTGCTGTTGAGAAGAGCCTTGGTATTAGTTCCGAGTTCTATGTGCCGGGAGATGTAAACCTTGACGGACAGGTTACGGTTACAGACGCAACCCTGATTCAGAAGCACTTGGCAGGACTTAATGAATTTGACAGAGATAAACAACTTGAGCTTGCAGACGTCAATTATGACGGAGCAATCAGTATTCTTGATGCGACAGAAATTCAGTTTATCCTTGCCGGTCGGTATACGGCTGTTAATGATTAAACGAACGAGTGTTATTCAAGTTGAATAAACAGTAAAATTGTCGGCTGTTTCAAGGTGAGTTTAGAAACAGCCTGTAATATAATATGTATTAATAAGTTAAAGAGACAATGATATAATTACATTGAAAAGTAATATTTATTGAATGAAGGGATATTTATGAGAAAAACTAAAAAATTAACTTCAATATTTCTTGCAGTGTTGCTTGCATTTTCAATGACGGCCGGTGCATTTGAGAGCGTATCGGCAGCGGTTGACGAAAACGGCTGTTATGTTCCCGAAGATACCGAGTCAACCTACAGATACTATTTTGCAATGCCGAGTACATGGCTTAACGAATACACCGATACGGCAGGAGTTTACTGGTGGGCAGGACCGGACGCCTGTGTTGGTGACAATGATGTTAAATGGCCCGGCTACAAGGCACAGCGTGAGGGTTATCAAAGCGATTGCTACGGCGTTTACTATATTGACTGTCCGACAGATGTTAGTTGCATTGTGTGGAATAACTATATCGACGGCGGGACGGATAAGACTTCGCCTTTATATTCAGCCGCAAAGCAGGCAAGAGACGTTCCCGTCGAATTCTGCTCTGTCGGTGACTTGGAGCTTTATCCGGAAGAATGGTTTTCAGAAATGGAAGAAATCTACAATACCGACAAGTCTGCTCTCGGTGAGTATGCCGACAACTTTTTCTATGATGAAGAGTTAGATTTAGGATTTTCGTTTTACTATGATAATATGATTTACGTAGTTAATCATTTATCGGGAAATCCATCTTCAGGTGCGGTGTGGAATGACCTTTATGAGGGCGACTGGTATTTCTACTACGGCAACGGCGAATACGGTACATATCCCACCAAGGAGGGTGCAGAGGCACACGGAACTTTATATACTCTAAGCAGTTGGAAGGATACACCGGCAACACCTGACGAGCCTGCGCCGACTGACCCGAAACCTGATGTGATTGGCGACGTTGACGGAAACGGAGTGCTTAATATTTCGGATACCACAATGATTCAGCTTTATCTGGCTGATTTAACCGTTTTTTCTGACGAACAGATCAGAAAAGCCGACGTGAACGGTGACAGAGTAGTAAGTGTTTTCGATGTAACGACAATACAGTTTTTCCTTGTCGGCAGAGGTATCGGCGTCTGGTGTTAAGTAATGGACATCAGCGTTAAATAGCAAAAATCAATCGGCTGTTTCAATGCAAGTTTGAAACAGCCGATATTTTAATTGTATTTATTTTTGTTTATTTTACTTATCTGCAAGTTCATCAATAATTTCCGCAATCAGCTCACGTTCGTCCATATGGTACTTAACGCCCTTGATTTCCTGATAGTCCTCGTGACCCTTACCTGCAAGCACGATAATATCACCGTCCTGTGCATTTTCCATACAATATCTTATTGCGTCCTTGCGGTTTGGCACGACAACATATTTTCCGTCGGTCTTGTTGATTCCCGTTTTGATGTCTTCAATAATGTCCATTACGTCCTCAAAACGTGAATTGTCTTCTGTAATGACCGACAAATCGCTGAGTCTGCCCGAAACCTCGCCCATTTCATAGCGGCGAACCTTTGGCCTGTTGCCTCCTGCACCGAACATTGTAATAAGTCGGTTGGGATTGTAGTGGCGCAGGGTTGTGAGCACATTTTCCATCGAAAGCGCATTGTGTGCATAGTCAATAAGCAGTGTGTAGTTGCCGGGTACTTTAACCGGCTCAACCCTGCCCTTGACCTTTGCCGCCTTGAGTCCTTTGATGATAGCCTCGTCGGGAATGTTAAAGAAAGATACTGCGCATATAGCCGCAAGAGCGTTGTAAACGTTGAATTTTCCGGGAATTCCCACGTCGAGAGAAAGAGTTTTAATTCCCTCGGTGTCGAAGTGAACGCCGAGAAATCCTTTGTCGGAAACAAGGTGCTCGTTCTTTGCACGGAGCTGAGCAAGCTCGGAAAATCCGAATGTCACAACAGGACCGTTTGCGTCCTTCGTGATTTCCTCCCATTTTTCGTCATCAATATTTGCAGCGGCAAGCTTGCATTGACGGAACAAAAGACTCTTGCAGTAGAGGTACTCACGCAAATCCTTGTGCTCAACTCCGCCGATGTGATCGTCGGAGAAGTTTGTAAAGATTCCAGCGTCAAATTCAATGCCTGCAAGCCTGTTGTGCTTGAGCCCGATTGACGATGCCTCAATCACCATTGCGCCGCAGCCTGCGTTAATCATATCACGCATTGCCTTCTGAATTTCATAGGATTCGGGTGTGGTGTTGTTGGTTTTGTAGGTTTTTCCACCGTAAACAATGCCGAGAGTGCCGATTGTACCTGTTTTGATGCCTGCCTGCTCAAAGATTTCCGCAACCATTGCCGTTGTTGTGGTTTTGCCCTTTGTTCCCGTTATTGCGACGGTTTTAAGCTCCTTTGCAGGATTTCCGAAGAACTCGGCACTCATAAGTGCAAGCGCAAGCCTTGTGTTTCCCGTTCTGATGACTGCAACATTTTGCGGGACCTCAAAATCAAGCTCGTCGCTGATGATGAGTGCAACGGCGCCCTTTTCTACGGCTGACTTTGCATATTTGTGTCCGTCACTGGTGTAACCCTTCAGACAGACAAACGCAGTGCCGTCGGTAACCTTTCGTGAATCGTAAATTATATCCGAAATTTCGGGATTGGCGCTGTTATAAGCAGTATATTCAATATTTAAAAGCAAATCATACAGTTTCATAATAACACTCCGTTTTCTGATATATAAAATGATTATCAATTTGTTTACTTTTAATTATACCAATTTTTCCCGATTAATACAACTTCATTGTGAAAAAAATCGTGATTTTTAAAACAAAACTGCTAATTGGTAAAAATTCACTATAAAATATAAAAAACTATGTTTTCATACGTAAGTTTTGCAAAGTTGAGAGCACTCAAGTGACGTTTGTATTAATAGAAAAGATAATTGATTGAGCAGATTGCACAATGGCTTTATGAGCGAAATCAACAAAATTTAAAAGCAAAATTTGGGCGATAAGTAAAATTAGCATTTTTATTAAGTGATTTTAAACAAAAATTTAGCTGAAATTTAACGATATAGATAAAAAGTACAAAGGTAGTTGAAATTTCGTTGCGTTTTTGATATTATTTATGTAGTGGAACAAATCTGCTTTTGTGCAATTTGCTCCATAAAAATAATTTTAAAAATTTTTTGAAAGAGGGATATTCCAATGAAAAAGATTCTTGCCATTCTTATGGCCGGTGTTCTCACTGCTACTGCATTTGCAGGCTGCGGCGGAGAGACATCAAACGCAAGTTCAGGTTCATCTTCGAACTCCGGTTCAAGCTCAAACGCTACAGGCGTTAACTCTTCAACAGTTGACTACGCTTACTTCGGCGAAGAGGACAACGTAAAGCTTAAGGTTTGGGCTCCTGACGCTGCCGTAAATCTCGTTAAGAAGCAGATTGAAGAGTTCAAGAAGACTTATTCTGAGAAGACATTCGACATCACAGTTGTTGCTCAGGGCGAAAGCGACGCAGCTACTCAGATGCTCAACGACGCTTCTGCTGCTGCAGACGTATTCAGCTTCCCGAGTGACCAGCTCAACAAGCTCGTTGATGCAGGTGTTATCGCTCCTGTAGCTAAGGGCTTCAAAGATTATGTAACTTCTGAAAACTCAGAGGACACAATCAAAGCAGGTACATTAAAGAATTCAGACGGCGAAGATACACTCTATGCTTATCCTGAAACAAACGACAACGGTTACTATATGGTATATGATAACACAGTAGTTACCGAGGAAGACGCTAAGACTCTTGAGGGTACACTTGCTGCTTGTAAGAAGGCCGGCAAGAAGTTCATCTTTGACGCAGGCGACGGTTTCTATGCTTGTACTTTTGCTTTTACAGCAGGTGCAAAGATTGACGGCCTTGAAGACGACGGCATCACACAGAAGTTTGTTGAATATGATGAGGACGAAGCTGTTAAGACATTACAGGCTTTTGCAAAGCTCATCAAGGAATACAAGGGCACATTTACTTCACTTAACGTAAAGAACGTTGCTTCAGGCTTTAAGAACGGTACATGCGGTGCCGGTATCGACGGTTCTTGGGATACAAAGGTTAACCAGGATTCACTCGGTGACAAGTTCGGCGCAGCTAAGCTTCCCACAATCAATGTTGACGGTGAAGACAAGCAGCTTATCTCAATGTTCGGTTATAAGTACATAGGCGTTAACGGTTCTTCAAAATATCCTAACTCAGCTCAGATTCTTGCTCTCTATCTCTCAGGCGAAGAATGCCAGAAGCAGAGAACAGAAGAACTCGGTTGGGGTCCCTCTAACTTAAACGTTCAGAAGGATAAGATTGTTACAGAAAGCGCTGTTCTTAACGCAATCAAGGATCAGTCTCAGAACTCCTGCACACAGGTTAACATTGCTTCAACATTCTGGACTCCTATGGGTAACCTCGGTAACAAGCTCGTTGCTGACGAGTGGAATCCCGATGATGCTGATGCAACAAGAAAGCTTCTCAAGGATACAATTGCTAACGTTCGTGACGAAGGTTAATTGATTACTGACCTGAATTTTTAACGTATGTTCTGCGGGGCGCTTTGCAAAAGCAAGGTGCCCCGAAAAAAGCGATTACGCATTTTCGTAACAACTGCGGAAAATTTCCGTAAATATACACCAAACAAATAATGTTTTGTTATTATGAAAAGCGTAAGTAAAAGATATTATTCGTTTGGTGTATTGACATTAATCTCATTATCGCTATCTGAGATTATTTTAAGAGAGATTTGCAAACTTTAATTAAGGAGAGCTCATATGACATATGTAGAATACAAACAGCTCAATCCGTTCCAGAGGTTTGCCCATAATTTTAAGAAATTTATTCTGAACATTCCGCATGCGCTTGCTAAGTTTTTCAAGGCAATCGGTCATGCAATTGTCAGATTTTTCACAGGTATAGGCAAAGGCTTCAAAAACTACGGTGTTACCTTTGTAAAGGGTGACTGGGCTACAAAACTTTCCTACTTAATATTTGGTATCGGTGATATTCACAAGGGTAAATATTATAAAGGAATCCTCTTTTTCTTAACAGAAGTGCTCTATGCACTCTATATGATTTTCTTTGGTTGGACTTACTTGCAGAAGTTTAACACACTCGGTACAGTGGCAACAACGCAGGGCTTTAACGAGCTTGGTATGCCCGTAACGGTTTACGGCGATAACTCAATGCTTATCCTGCTTTATTCGGTACTTTCAATCGTAATTACAATTCTTGTTTTTGCGGTTTATATTTCAAACATCAAAGACGCATATCGTCATCAGGTTATGAGAGCAGAGGGCAAAAAGCCTACATCGCTTAAGCACGATGTAAAGGAATTCCTCGACGGTAAATATCACATTACTCTCCTCTCATTCCCGACGCTTATGATTGGCATTTTCAACATCATGCCAATGATATTTATGATTTTGATTGCGTTCACAAGCTACGACCAGCAGCATCTTCCTCCGGGAACATTGTTTACATGGGTTGGCTTTGACAACTTTGCTTCACTGTTCAACTTCGTTGACAGCGCAACAAAGGCTACAACGTTTATAGAACTTACAAAATGGACATTAATCTGGGCTGTAGTTGCTACATTTACTAACTACATTCTCGGTATGGTAGTTGCCCTTATGATTAATAAGAAGGGTATCAAGTTCAAGGCTTTGTGGAGAACACTTTTCGTTATCGCAATTGCTGTTCCCCAGTTCGTATCTCTCCTTCTTATGAACCAGATGCTCCAGACAAACGGCGCTATCAATATTATTCTTTCATACTTTAACGGCGGTGTTAACCCGCAGATTCAGTTCTTGAACAGTTCTACGCTGATGGCGAGAATGACGGTAATTATTGTAAACCTCTGGGTAGGTATTCCGTACACAATCCTTTCAATGTCGGGTATTCTAATGAATATTCCTGAGGACTTGTACGAATCCGCACGTATCGACGGTGCAGGTCCTGTTAAGACGTTTACTAAGATTACGCTTCCTTATATGATTTTCGTTACCACACCTCAGCTTATCACACAGTTTGTTGGTAACATCAACAACTTCAACGTAATCTACCTTCTCACCGGCGGCGGCCCCTCTACGGAACAGTTCTATCAGGCAGGTCGAACCGATATCCTTGTAACGTGGCTGTTCAACCTGACAATGGGCTCACAGGACTACGGTCTGGCTGCGGCAATAGGTATTCTTGTATTTATAGTATGCGCAACTCTGTCGCTGCTTATTTACAACAATTCTAAATCTATGAAGGATGAGGAGGCGTTCTCATGATAAAAAGTTATAAATTAAGAAGACACGTTGCGAACGGCCTCATTTATCTCATTCTGGCAATTTTAGGTATTATCTGGATTTCTCCGTTTGTTTACCTTGTAATGCATTCTTTCAGAGCAGAGGGTCTTATCGCAGTTGATGATTACCTCATTCCTCATGAATGGACATTACAGAACTATATTGACCTATTTACCGGTGCAGGCGGAAACGCTTCCATCAACTTCCCGAGATGGTTCCTCAATACATTCGTAGTTGCTATTTTCAGCTGTATTATTTCAACGGTTTCCGTACTTATGGTAAGTTACGCATTCAGCCGTCTGAGATTTAAATCACGTAAAAAGTTTATGAATGTTGGCATGATTCTCGGTATGTTCCCCGGATTTATGACAATGATTGCTATTTACTATCTGTTAAAAGCAATGAATCTTACAGGTACACTTGTAGCTCTCGTTATCTGCTACAGCTGCGGTGCGGGTCTTGGATTTCAGATTTCAAAGGGCTTCTTCGATACAATCCCCAGGGCTCTTGACGAAGCCGCAACAATTGACGGTGCAACAAAGAATCAGATTTTCTGGAAGATTATTCTTCCTATGTCGAAACCGATTGTAGTTTACACGGTACTTACATCATTCATCGGACCTTGGACAGACTTTATTCTTGCTAAGATTATTATGGGTGATAACCTTGACAACTATACGGTTGCAATCGGCTTGCAGAAGATGCTTAGTAATGACTTTATCAATACATATTATAAGCAGTTCCTTGCCGGTTCGGTTGTTGTTGCCGTTCCGATTACACTTCTCTTCCTCAAGATGCAGAAGTACTACGTTGAAGGCGTTACTGCCGGCGGCGTTAAGGGTTAATTTAATATTATGCTCTTTAGGGCGGCAGTCATCGGCTGCCGCCTGTTTTTAATATGATGATGTGGTTTACGTTGCAAAGCGGATAATCACATTAAATCATTAAACAAAATGACTATAAAATGAAAGGATATTAACTTATGAAAAAGCTGCTATCACTTTTACTTTGCGTTGCACTTGTCGGCGGATGTGTTCTCACAGGCTGCAATTCGCAGGAAAACTCGGGTTCGTCAAAAGCTGAAAACGCTGCCGTTGCAGACCCGATTGAGAATATAACTGCTACTGCGTCGGACGATAAATACCGCAACTATTACGAAATTTTCGTTCATTCCTTCTGCGACTCCAACGGAGATGACGTGGGCGATTTGCAGGGTATTATTTCACAGCTCGACTACCTCAATGACGGCGACCCGAACAGCGGTGACGATCTGGGAATTGACGGAATCTGGCTAACTCCAATTATGCCGTCAAAGTCCTATCATAAATATGATGTTGAAGACTACTACGACATTGACCCCGAATTCGGTACGCTTGAAGATTTTGATGAACTGATTGAGGAATGTAACAAGCGTGGAATCAAGGTAATTATTGACCTTGTTCTCAACCACATTTCTTCGCAAAATCCGCTGTTTACACAGGCTGTTGAGGAAGTAAGCGAGGGTAAACTCGACGGAAATGCAGAGTACTTTGAAATTCATGAAAGTTCATACTTTGATTCAGGTACTCCGACAATTTCTCTTGCCAACGGCTATCAGTGTGAAGCTAACTTCTCACAAGAAATGCCCGAGTGGAATCTGAATTCGGAAAAAACACGTGAAGAATTCAAGAAGATTGCAAAATTCTGGCTTGACAGAGGAGTAGGCGGTTTCAGACTTGACGCCTGCAAATACTATACAAACAAAAGTACAGACGGAACTGCGTTTTTAAAGTGGTTCTATGATACCTGCAAAGAGATAAATCCCGATGTTTATATGGTTGGTGAAAACTGGACCGATGATTCGGACATTCAGGAGCTTTACAAGTCGGGCATAGACAGCCAGTTTGCGTTCAAGTTTGCTCAGTCATCTGGCTTATTTGTTGAAAACATTTTAACTCAGAACGGTTTAGCAATTGTCAAAAAGGTTATGAACTATGACAAGAAAATGAAGGAGAGCAACGAAAATGCAATCAACGCCCTTTTCCTTTCAAATCATGACCAGGTGAGAATTGCAAATACGCTTGAAGCGCAGGGCTTGGGATACGAAAAGCTTGCCGCAGCGCTTTATATGTTGTTCCCGGGCAACCCGTTTATTTATTACGGCGAGGAAATCGGTATTCAGGCACCAAACACGACTAATGATGCGTCTTACAGAACGGCTATGATTTTTGATACAGACGATATGCCGAGCATTTTTGTAAACGGCGTAGGCGATGAATTTGACGAGCCGACAGGCGGCGGTGTTAAGCAGCAGCTTGAAGATAAGGACTCACTTCTCAACTATTATCGCAGAATTATTAAGATTAAAAATCAGAATCCCGAGCTTGCAAGGGGTACAATTACCGGAATGCAGAGCTTTGGCAGCAATAATATAGGCGCATACTACGTTGAGTACGAGGGTTCAAAGCTTCTTGTAATCCACAATTTCAGCGCAAAGGAAAGCAAGACGCTTGAAATTACAGATGATATGATTAAGGATGCAGTCGTAAGAGCAGACCTTGTTGCAGAAAGCTCCGACAAACACATTGAGCTTAAAGACGGAAAGCTTACAATTCCTGCGCAGTCAACTGTTATTTTAAAATCCGCTGAATAAAAATTATTGTTTATCAGAAAAAGCCGATGAAAATTGTGAGTTGATTGCGTTTTCGTCGGCTTATTTTGATTATAATTTGCCCTGAAAACGGCTTAAAACCTGAATAGCTACGCAAAGTAGCAGAAAATATGTCAAATGTAAACTGCGATTGCTTGTTTTGTAAAGCGTAATTTTCTATAATCGGGTAAACAAGTTAAGGAGGTCACAAAAATGACATTTTCAGAAAAACTAAAATCCATTCGAAAAAAGGCAGGTATGTCGCAGGAAAAGCTTGCCGAGAAAATCGGTGTTTCAAGACAGGCGATTACAAAGTGGGAAACCGACGCAGGAATCCCCGATATTGATAATATGATGGCACTTTCGTCATTGTTCAATATTTCGCTTGACGAGCTGCTCTCAAATGAAAAGACAGAGAAAAAGCAGACCGACTATTTATATGAAAGCGTAACCGAATATGACATTGACAACATAAAGCGTTACGATATGAATCTTGGCGGTGCAAATACGCTTGTTTTGTCGGGATATGACGGCGAGAAAATTCGTGTGCGACTTGCCTCAAACACACTTGCAACACTCCAGAGCGATTTTAAGGTGAAGATTGACGACGGCAAAAATCACATTGACATTGACATCAGCCGTAAAAACGGTATGACCGAAGCAGAAGCTAAAGAGCAGGTGATGATTTTCGTTCAGCTTCCGAATCAGTACATCGACAGAATTGAAGCGTCAATAAACGCAGGTAAGGTTGAGGTTAGGAATCTGAACTGTGAGAATCTGGAGCTTGAAACAAAAACAAATAATGTTGTACTTGACGACTTTGTCGGTACGCTTGAGATTGACTGCAACCTTGATATGAACATTTTGTGCAACAGCTTAAGCGGTTCGGTTGAAATTAATCAGATTTCAGCGACCTCTAGAATCTGCGTTCCCGAAAATGCAGAGTTCACCGCCGTTAAAAAGGGAATCGGTACAAGCATTTCATACGAAAAGGACGGCAAAAAGACTGACGATTTCAGCATTGAAGGTGCGGAAAATGTTATAGAGCTCAACGGAATGAAGAGCGAGCTTGTAATTTGCACAAAATAAGGAGAAAATATGAGGATAGAAACAGAAAGGCTGATAATTACTGAGTTTGATATGAGTATGGCGCAGAGCGTTCATCTCAATTCGCTCGATGAAGACAATCGCCGTTTTGTACCCGACGAGGTTTTTGAAACGGTTGAAGCTGCGGCGGAAACTATAGAATTTCTGATGAATTGTTACAAAACAGGCAGTGGTTCGCTTGTATATCCTGTTTTGCTGAAGGACGACACAAATATCGGATATGTTCAGGCTGTTCCGTTAGATAATGCAACGTGGGAAATTGGCTACCATATCGGCGCAGACTATACCAAAAATGGCTACGCAACCGAGGCGGTAAAGGCGTTTCTGCCAGTAATTATGAAACAGCTTGATATAAATGAAATGACAGGCGTTTGTTTGGCAGATAACCTTGCATCTGTGAAGGTTATGGAGCGCTGCGATTTTGTAAAAACTTTCGAGGGAGTCGGAAATTATCAGGGGGAGCAACGAAGAATTTACAAATTCATCTTCAATACAGAGTAACGGTATGATTAAAGGGAAAATGCGGGCTTTGATGATGTGAAAACTATGTCGGAAATAATGGTAAAATCATTTCGCTTTGCTTTTTCCGATTTTATTTCAAAGCAGACGATTGATGCCTGTACTGTTGAATTGCAATATACGGTTGAAGTGAGATATACTAAAAATATTTAGAATTGTAAGACAAAATGAAAGCACCGTCTCGTATTTTTTAGATACGGGGCGGTGATTTGTTGTTTTGTATAGGCAGTGCCGAGTAATAACTAAAATTATAATATAGTATAAGCTAAACGATAATTTTTTAGTCCGTTATAAAAGTCGTATATGATTTAAAACTCGGTATCTCGGGAGTCATACATTTTTCAGATTCTTAGGCAAGATACTACTTTACGTCATCTGTCAACGTAGGAATACTCACTCCGAAACGTTACCTATTTATCAATCTATAATTCGGGCAACCGTTATTTTAAAACAATCCGATTTTTCCGCTCGATTTGCCTGCAGGGGCACCCTGCCGATTTGCCCGTCGAGGCACTCGACAAATTATGGTTTATATTAACTGATTAAATCTGAAATAAAAGCTGAGAAAAATGATAATCACAAAATTAAAATATTGCCAAAAAATCTATTTTAGAGAACAACTCCTGTGTTGTTCAACGCTAAAACTTATCCCCCGATTTTGTGCAGAGGGCAGCGATGAGTCCGAAGAAAATTGCGGCGGCAATTCCCCCGGCGGCGCTTGTCAGTCCTCCCGTCAGAATTCCGAGCGCACCGTCCTGCGCAAGCGCTTCCTTTACACCCTCACACATAACATAACCGAATCCGCTGATTGGCACCGAGGCGCCTGCGCCGGCAAATTCCGCAAGCGGCTTGTAAAGCCCGACTGCCCCCAGAATCACGCCTGCAACAACAAATCCCGTAAGTATTCTTGCAGGGGTCAGTTTTGTTTTATCAATAAGAATCTGTCCGACTACGCAGATTAAACCGCCTACCCAGAAAGCATTAATGTAATCCATAATACCGTCCATAATAACGCTCCTTTAAATTTTGTGGTCATTATCAATAAATATTGTTTTCATTTTTTGTTAATTAATTCCCACTACCTTAAATTTATGTGATGAAAAACTGAATTTTTGTGATTTCAATCTGTTTTTTTAGAATTTATATACACAAAATCAATTTTTTATAGTATAATCTATAATGTTTAAATCTGCTTTTTGGTGTAAAAAAGCAGACTTCATACACAATAATTTTAAGGAGTGAAAAGTCACATGGTCGAGGTTAAAAACCTTACAAAATGTTATGGCGACATAAAGGCCGTTGATGACATCAGCTTCACCGTTGAAACGGGTGAAGTTCTCGGATTTCTCGGACCGAACGGTGCTGGAAAATCCACAACTATGAATATGATAACGGGATACATTTCTTCAACAAGCGGAACCGTTACCATTGACGGAAGCGAAATCCTTGAGGACCCCAAGGAAACAAAGAAAAAAATCGGTTATCTTCCCGAAATTCCTCCGCTCTATATTGATATGAGCGTAAGGAAGTACCTTGAGTTTATGTTTGACCTCAAAAAGGTTAAGCTTCCAAAAAAGGAGCATATTGACGAGGTTATGCGACTTGTGCGCATCAGTGAGCAGTCGGAGCGTATTATCAAAAACCTTTCAAAAGGTTACCGTCAGCGTGTCGGCTTTGCTCAGGCTTTGCTTGG
Source organism: uncultured Ruminococcus sp. (assembly GCA_902766885.1). Lineage (GTDB taxonomy): Bacteria > Bacillota > Clostridia > Oscillospirales > Acutalibacteraceae > Ruminococcoides. The sequence continues at coordinate 16,846 of CACXFS010000029.1, forward strand.
CAATCCGCCCGTGCTTATCCTTGACGAGCCCACTGTCGGCCTTGACCCGAAGCAGATTATCGAAATCCGCAAGCTCATAAAGAGCCTCGGCAAAAAGCATACGGTTATTTTCTCATCTCACGTGCTTTCCGAAATCTCGGCTACCTGTGACAGAATCATAGTAATTTCAAACGGCAAAATCGTTGCCGACGCAAAAACCGAGGAACTTTCTACTGCCGTTTCCGGTGAAGAAAAGCTTTCGCTTGAAATTGAGGGAAATTCTGCCGACGTTATCTCTGCAATCAAGAAAATCCCTGCCGTTATCCGTGTCAACAAGGTTAGAACAATGCGTGACAATACGGCTAAATATATGGTTGAATACGAAAAAGGCATTGACGTTCGCCGTGACGTTTTCAGCGCTATGTCAAGAATCGGCTGTCCGATTCTCGATATGCAGTCGGGCAATGAAACACTTGAGGATATGTTCCTCAAGCTGACAACGGCAGACCAGAATAATTATCGTGAAAACGGAGGTAACAGCTGATGGGTACAATTCTTAAACGAGAGCTTTCCTCTTACTTTAACTCAGCTACAGCCTATGTTGTAATGGCTATTTACTTTATCTTTTCGGGAATATTCTTTACCGCTATCTGCTTTGGCTACAACACAACAAGCCTTGCAGGCGTGTACGGAAATATGTTCTACATTATTATGTTCATTATACCGATTATTACAATGAAAACTTTTTCCGAAGAAAAACGTCAGAAAACCGATCAGGCGCTTCTGACTTCTCCGACAAGCCTTACCGAGATTGTAATCGGCAAGTTTTTGGGAGCATTCATACTCTTTGCTGCTTGCTGTTGCATTTTCCTTGTGTATGCTGTCGTTATTTCATTCTTTGCAACACCCGACTGGCCTGTAATTCTCTGCACATTTATCGGAATCATTCTTCTGGGTGCGTCGCTTATTGCAATAAACGTGTTTATTTCTGCACTTACAGAAAGTATGATTATCGCCGCTGTTGCAGGTATGGCTCTCGGACTTCTTATTTCTTTCCTCGGAAATATCAGCGATATGCTCTCTATTGACTGGATAACAGCTGTTCTTGAAAAAATCAATCCGCTTAATTACTATACAAACTTTACATACGGCATTTTAAGCATTGTAGACATTGTATTTTTCCTGACTCTTACGGGACTTTTCCTTTTCTTTACCGTTCGTGTTCTGGAAAAAAGGCGCTGGAGCTAAGGGAGGTTATCTGAATGAACGAAGAAAACAAGGTTATTACACCAAACGAAACTCCCGAAACAACAGTGGAGGATACAAACGCAGAAAATACTGTTTCTGCACTTAATGAAACTGCCGATACAGCAGTGGAGAATACAAAAGAAAATGCATCCGAGCAGGTTGCAGACGACAAAAAGGGCAAAAAAGGTAAGAAGAATAAGCCAAAGAAGAATAAGGAAAAGGGAAGTTTTAAGGCTTTTCTTAAGTCAAGAAAGGCACGTCACGGCTCTTTGGCAATTGTAATTGTCGCCGTAGTAGTGGCAATTGTAATTGTGCTCAACGTAATCTGCGGTCTGCTTGTTGACCGTTTTCCGGACTTAAAGCTTGACTTGACAGCTAATCAGTCGTTTGCTTTGCAGGACGATACAATCGACTACGTTTCTCACCTTAACAAGGACGTAACTCTCTACGTTCTTATGCCCGAAAACGAGGTTGAAAATCAGGGTACATACTTCATTCAGGCTAAAAATCTGCTCGACAAAATCAAGAGCAATTCAAACGGCAAAATTGATTTGAAGTACATTGACCTTACGTCAAATCCGACCTTTACGTCGAACTATCCAAACGTAGACTGGAGCAGTGAAAGCGGAAACAACTACTTTATGCTTGTTGAGTGCGGTAAGCAGTACAGGGCTTTAAAGGTTGAGGACTGCTTTGAATATGACGAAACAACCTACAGCTACTACGGTCAGTATCAGTTTACAGGTACTACTATTGAACAGGCTGTTGTTACTGCTATTCTCAACGTAACTGCTGACGATAAGGTTGTTGTTGATATGATTAAGGGCAACAACGAGCAGGATTATTCGGCAATCAAAACATTGCTTGAAAACAATGCTTATGAAGTAAACGAAATTTCACTTGTAACTCAGGATATTGACGATGACGCTGAATTTATTATGATTTATGCTCCGTCTGTTGACCTTGACGAAAGTGCGGTTGAAAAAATTTCAGACTGGCTTGACAACGACGGCAAGTACGGCAGAACTTTAATTTATGTTCCCTGCGACGAGAAGGTTGACACTCCGAACATCGACGCATTTCTTGATCAGTGGGGTATGCAGGTAGACGACGGTTATGTTTTTGAAACAAACACGGACTACCTTATCAGCGGTTCAACTCCGTATGCATTTATTACTGATTACAGCGACTACTACAAGGATAACCTTAAAAATTCAAAAATCCCCGTAGTTGTCAGCTACGCACACGATATTATCATTAAAGACAGCGAAATGGCTCATTCACTGCTTACAACCTCTGACAAGGCAGGTGTTCAGCCCTATGATTATGACGAGAACTGGAATTATGAGGACGCAATGACAGGCGAACCTCTCAACATTGCGGCTGAGGGTGTTAAAACAAACAACGACGAAAAATCCTCAAGAGTTGTAGTATTAGGCTCTCCTTCTATGCTCAATGAAACCGTAATGAGCTACAACAGCTACAACAACTCGGCATACTTTATGAACGTTGTAAATACAATTGCAGATAAGGACGATAACGGAATCACGATTGAGTCGAAGTCGCTTGAAAGCGCCGAGCTTGGCGTAACAGACGTTACAACACAGTCGGTTATGATTGTAATATTTGTAGTTATTCTTCCTGCCGCAATTCTTATAGCAGGACTTATCGTATGGCTGCGCAGGAGGAACAGATAATGAAAAAGAACACCAAAATCTTCATAGTTGTTGCTGTTGCGGCAGTGCTGCTGATTGGTTTGATGCTTTTGCTGATTTTCCTGCCGAAGGGCGACAGCGACGGCTCGGCTACCTATGATGAAGGCGTTAAGATGAGCGTATCGACAGATTCAAACGGCGTTCATCAGGCAGCAATTATCACCGACAAAAACGGAAATATTGAAAACAACAGCTACGGCACGCTTGTTGAATACGACACAAACAAGATTTCAACAATTCACATTGAAAATTCAAAGGGAACGCTTGACATTACGTCAACTACTCCGAAAAACGAAAAGGGCGAAACCGACACTACCGTATATACAATCAAGGGTTACGAGGATTTTGAGCTCCAGCAGGGTGTTGCCGATACGATTGCTTCTTCTGCCGCACAGCTTGAATTTTCAAAGGTTATAACGCTTGACAAGGATAAGGCTTCCGAATACGGATTTGACAAGCCGAGGTCTACAGTTACAATAACCTATGAGGATAAGACCAAGGCTGTCGTTTATGTAGGCGACGACGCCCCGCAGAGTGCCGGAACATATATAAAATTCGGCGACGGCGACGCAGTTTATCTTGTCGAAACCGATGCTGTAAGCGCATTTGACTACGGTCTTACCGACCTTATAAGCCTTACAATCAACGATTCAGCGTCAGATTCCGACAACAGTCAGGCTTCCTCAATCATACTTTCCGGTTCAAACTTCGGCAGTGAAATTGAGCTTGTTCCAAACAATGACGGCAAAAATTCTGCATCATACAGAATTACAAAGCCGAATGAGGGCTACGCAAGCGAAAGCGAAAGCAGCCTTGTTGAGGGCGCAATCAGAGGACTTTATGCCGAGAGCGTAAAAATGGTAAATCCGTCCTCAAACCAACTCTCCGAGCTCGGACTTTCAACTCCCTATGCAGAGGTAAAGGCTGTTTATCCCGACATTACGGTTGACGTTATCAGCTCAAAGCCCGACGGCGAGGGCAAGGTATATATAATGGAAAAAGGCGGAAAAGTAGTTTACGTTATGGCTTCTGCAAATCTGCCGTGGGTTACAACAAGCTACGAAAAGCTTGTAAGCGAATATGTGCTCAGCCCTAAGATGACCTCACTTTCTCAGGTCAGCATAAACGACGGCAAAAAGACGTATGACTTTGATTTAAGCTCCAAAGAGGTTACCTCAACCGACAACGAGGGCAGTGAAACAACTACTACCCAGACAAGCGTTAAGTATGGCGACAAGGAAATTGAGCTTTCTTACTTCTCAACGCTGTTCCAGAATATTTGCTATACTGAACTTGCAGATAATGATTCCGAGAGCGCAAGCGGCACTCCCGTTCTGACAATTACCTATACATATTCTTCCGATAAGAGCAGTGATACGGTAAGCTTCTATGAAACGGGTGCAAACCGCTATGTTGCGTCGGTGAACGGAAAATCTGTAGGTCACGTTCACAAGTCCAACATAAACAAGGCTGTTAAGCAGATTGCTGACGTTGCGGCAAACAAACAAATAGACTCGGTATTTTAAGCCGAGGCCGAGTACCTCGGCAGGTAAAACGTGTAGATAGGTCGGTGTATCGCTATATAGCGGTGCATCGACTTTTTTAGTTTGGAGAGTGGAGAGTGGAGTTTCGGGTCGGTCGAGTGCCTCGACACGCAAATCTCCGAATTTGTAATAGTGCGTGTTGTATGGATAGGTTGCTTGCTGAACTTGTTTTGATATATTGATGTAAAGTGTAGGGAACAGTCTTGACTGTTCCGCCAGACTACAGCTAACCTTTGGGGAATCGGAACGGTCAAGACCGTTGCCTACATTAAAATGGGTTTAATTATAATTTCTGATTTGATAACTTTTAGTATTAACACGGTAGTAGGGGACGGGTTCCTACACGTCCCGTTTCATAAATTGCAATGCAATTTAAGAAATACGGCAAACACACTTCACACTCCAAACTATAAAAATTATGTAGACTTTTTTGTAAGCGTTTGTTATAATAAAATAATGAAAAGGGTGATATATATGAAAACGATAGATTTGGTCGTTCCCTGTTACAACGAGGAGGCAGGACTTGAGCATTTTGTGCTTGAAACCAACAAGGTAATCGACTCGCTCCCCGACTACAGTTTCAGATACATTCTTGTAAACGACGGCAGTCGTGACAAGACTTATCTTGTAATGAAAAAGCTCGCAAAACAATTTTCCAATATAAAGTACATTTGCTTTTCACGAAATTTCGGCAAGGAGGCTGCAATGTATGCAGGACTTCAGCATTCAACGGCAGATTATGTTGTTGTAATGGACGCTGACTTACAGCATCCGCCCGAGATTTTTCCGCAGATGATTGAGGCTCTCGAAAAGGAGGGCTACGACTGCTGTGCAACAAAGCGTGACGAGCGTGAGGGCGAAAGCAAATTCAGAGGAATTTTCTCTAAACTGTTCTTCAAGATTTCCAATAAGCTCACCGACGTGAAAAATCCCTACGGCGCAATGGACTACCGTATGATGACAAGGCAGATGGTTGATTCTATCCTTGAGCTCGGCGAGGTTCAGCGCTTTTCAAAGGGCATTTTCTCGTGGGTAGGCTTTAACACAAAATGGGTTTCATTCAAGACTGTTGACCGTCAGCTCGGTACAACAACGTGGAAATTTTCAAGTCTGTTTAAATATGCGCTTGACGGAATCACCTGCTTTTCGGTTGCTCCCTTGCGATTTACGGCTGTTATGGGTGGCGTAATCTTCGTAGTTTCGCTTATCTATATATTAATAACGCTTATTCAGACATTGTTCTTCGGAATTACTACTCCGGGTTACGTTACAACGCTGTGTGCTGTGCTGTTTCTGGGCGGCATTACCGAAATGTCAATCGGAATCCTCGGCGAGTACATCGGCAGAATTTATATGGAGTCGAAGGACAGACCGATTTACATAACGAAGTACTCAAATTTTGAGGAAGAAAACAACGAAGAAAAGGAAAGTGAATAATGAAAGATTTTATCAAGCAGTTTTTTGACATTAAATTCTGGAAGTTTATAATGGTCGGAATCCTCAATACAATCGTCGGTATGGGACTTCAGTTCCTGTTCTTCAACCTCTGCGGTTGGGACGAGTGGATTTCGTCAATTGTAGGCTACATTCTGGGCAGTATTCTTAGCTACTTCCTCAACAAGTATTTTACCTTCAAAAACAAGGAAAAAGGCTGGAAACCGATTGCGAAATTTGCGCTCAATATTGCCGTTTGCTACGGACTTGCTTACGGTATTGCAATTCCGCTTACAAAGTGGATTTGCGTTGCAAATTCCCTTACAATGTTCGGTTGGACTGTTGACAAATTCGCAGGCAACGCATCAATGCTCGTAGGCTCCTGCCTGTTTGTTGCATTCAATTATATCGGTCAGAGATTCTTCGCTTTCAGGGAGAAAAAGTAATACATATTATATGTAAATATATTGTATTTTCAGTCGGACAGCGGCACTTTGTCGCTGTCCGATTTTTTGTGCCCGAAAATATTACAAAAGCCTTAAAGAACAGATTTTTATAATTTTATAAACAAGAGAATAATGGTTATTTATTGCTCTAAAATAATGTTATTCAACTGTAAAAGCAAAGTAAATTGTCAATTATTATTGTTGTAATAATTCTGTAATAAATGTCATAAAATAGTTACAAATCAGTAATAAAACGATAACAAATCGGTGACAAATAAAATTCTTGCAAATTGACCATATTTTTGCAGGGAAAATTCGAAGAAAAGCTCGAAAAAATAATGCTAAATGAGAAAAATACCCATATTCATTGTAAAAATTGCATAAAAAAATAAATGTCAATTAGTTTGACATAACCAAAAGGTGAGTTTATAATTGCCAACTGTACCAAGCGGACTTGCAAAAATCCTGCAAAACTGCTTTGGCACAGGAAGGTATTTGAAGCAACGTAAAGTTGTATTCAATTCGGACAGACAGGTGCATATGTGACTGTTGTGCCCGAATGAAAAAATTGAAAAATTGAAAAAGGAGTTATTACAATGAGATTTACAGCGGATAAACTTCGCATTGCAAAATCAGCCATTGCGCTGAGCCTTGCAGCAACAGTTGTCCTCGGCTCGGTTATTACCGTTGCGGCTGCAATTCAGTCTGGCAGTAACAGCGCCTCAAACTCGGAAGATAACAACGGATTCAGAAGCAAGGTTGAGTATGAGCTTTCAAACGGCGACCTTGTAGTCACACACAACAACGATTTTAAGCTCGATGTAACAATCCTCGACGCAAACAAAATCACAATCAAAAACGGCGGCAAAAGTCAGCTTGTTCATATTGCAAAGGGAACAGTTGCCGACGCTCTGAAAAAAGCAGGAATAAATCTTGCTGATGATGAAATTTCCGTTCCTGCCCCCGACAGTGAAATCACCAAGGATATGGAAATCAACATTTACAAGACCAAAAAGGTCAGCGTAACTGCCGACGGCAAGACAAAGGACGTTAAGCTTGCACTTGTGAATGTGTACGACGCACTCAACTACGCAGACTACGAGGTAGATGATGACGATATTATTTCCACCTCGCACAATGAAGATGTTGAGAATATCAATGCTGTAACAATCAAGCGTGTTACATACAAGACGGAATCTTCAAAAGAAAAAATCGAATTTGATACAGTCAAGAAAAATTCCGACGACGTTGAGCTTGGCGAAACAAAGGTTAAGACAGAGGGTAAAGACGGTGAAAAAATCGTTACCCGTGAGGTAAAGTACATAGACGGTGAAAAGACCTCTGATAAGGTTGTTGCAGAAAAGACGATTAAAGAGCCCGTTGACAAGGTTGTACTTGTCGGAACAAAGGGCGCAGCAACAAGCGGAGGAGCAGGAACCTTTACCGACTCAAACGGTGCAACCGTTGCTTACAGTCAGGTTCTTACAGGCTCGGGTACGGCATATACCGCACCCGCAGGTGCAGGAACAGCAACAGGCGTTCTTGCTTATCACGGCGGCGTTGCAGTTAACCCCAACATAATCCCCTACGGTTCAAAGCTCTACATTGTTTCAACAGACGGCAGCTTTGTTTACGGTTACGCAACTGCTGTTGATACGGGCGGAGCGCTTATGGATGGCTCGGCAATTGTAGACTGTTTCTACAACACCTATGACGAGTGTGTAAACTTCGGCAGACGTGACGTGAACGTTTACGTACTTGCATAACACTTCAATAACAACACCATTGTGAAAAACATAGGCGGACAGCTACGGCTGTCCGTTTTTACTATATTGGAAATTACTCTGAAACAATCGGGAAAATATGTTTGGTTGCATTGATATATCAGCTCGTATTACGTGTTGATATACTCGACTTTTTTGAATAAAAATATTGATTTATCCCGTATTATGCGTTATAATAAAAAATAACTTTGACAAATTACCTTTGAAAGGATTATTTTTATGAAAAGATTTATTGCCGCAATTTTATGCGTAGGACTTATTGCAGCTGTTTTGGCAGGCTGTGGATACAAGGACGCACTTTCAAAAGAGAATACAGCGACTCAGGCTACCGAGGCTGCAAATTCTGCCGCAACAAAGGACGAGCCGAAGGCTGCCGACTTTAAGAATAATCTTGAAGGTTTGACAGATTATTTTACTGAGCTTGGTTATTTTAATATGAAAGACGGCAAGCTTGACGAAAGCACAGTAACAGTAATGGACGCATCTCTTATCGGCGCAAAAGAGGGCAAAAAGTTCAGCACAGCTTACGGCGGAAAGTCAATTACTATTGAGCTTTATGAATATGACGTAAAAAATCTTAACGATACTGCAAAGACTGTTGTTGAGTCGGTAAAGAACAGCGGCGAGTTTACAATTCTTGATTTGCCGTCAGTAAAGGCATACCTTTCCGATGACGAAAAATATTTGCTGATTTACACAGACTCAAGCATTGACGACGAAAAGCCCGATGAAAATTCGGACAACTACAAGCACCGTGAAGAAGTAATTGAAAACTTCAAATCATTTTGATTAAGCGTGTATATAGGTTTGTAAATTTTGAAGTAAGGTCGGAGCACCGTTAAGACGGTGTTCCGACATGTTTTTTGTATGGATATTTGTATAGACTAATTTGGTGTTTCCTATTATTAAAGCTAAACCATAATTTGCCGAGTGCCTCGGCGGGCAATTCGAGTGGAAAAGTCAGTTTGTATGTATAAAATTGTAGCCCGAATTATAAGTTGATATATAGGTAACGTTTCGGGACGTCAAGGATGCCGTCCCCTACGGTTATAGAGGAAACGTTTGTGTTATAGTCGTAGGGACACGGCGTGCCGTGT
>CACXFS010000030.1 GCA_902766885.1 uncultured Ruminococcus sp.
AGAATCAGAAAAATGTTTGACTCCCGAGATACCGAGTTTTAAATCATATCCGACTTTTATAACGGACTAAAAAATTATCGTTTATCATACCAAAGGAATAATCATATCAGATTATATTATTATATAACTTTTGCATATTTAAATCAACACAAACGCTGATTTTGGAACAGCTTTTTCAATATTTTACATCAAATGCGCATTTTACTTGATTTTTTTACATATTTTTGCTACTATAATAAAGTATTTATTACAAAATCTATAACACACAGGAGGAAAGAATGATTAGTACCAACAACATTATAGTTCTTTGTGCGTTTGCCGCTTACCTTGTAATGATGATTGTAATCGGCTTTATCTATTCTAAGAGCACCAAGAACAACGAGGACTACTTTCTGGGCGGAAGAAATTTAGGCGGCTGGACTGCGGCGCTGTCGGCGCAGGCTTCAGATATGAGCGGCTGGCTTCTTATGGGACTTCCCGGCTCGGTATATCTTGCAGGAACGGGTGAAGTGTGGATTGCAGTCGGTCTTTTAATCGGCACAATTCTTAACTGGTACATCGTTTCGGCAAGACTCAGGAAATACACAATTGTTGCAGGTAACTCGCTTACCATTCCAAGCTTTTTCCAGAATCGCTACCGTGACAAGAGGGGAATCATCAAAATCGTTTCCGCTATTATCATCGCAGTGTTCTTTACTGTTTACACTGCTTCCGCTTTCAGCTCGGGTGCAAAACTTTTTGCTACCCTGTTCTCAGACGGAAATGCAGAAACAGGAAACTACAACACAATTTATATGGTCGGACTTTGCATTGCCGCACTCGTAATTCTTGTTTACACATTTATGGGCGGCTTCAAGGCTGTTTGCACAACTGACCTTATTCAGGGCTTGCTTATGCTCGTTGCAATTATGTCTGTTCCGATTCTCGCATATGCTACTCTTACTTTCAAAACAGGATTCTCGGACGCACTCGTTTCAAACGGCGTTTCAAACCCCGACAACTTCCTTAATTTCCTGAAAAATGACGACGGAACTCCGATTTCTGCCGTTTCGATAATTTCAAATCTTGCATGGGGACTCGGCTACTTCGGTATGCCTCACATTCTTGTAAGATTTATGGCTGTAAAGAGCAACAGCGAAATTAAAAAGTCAAGAAAAATTGCAATTGCGTGGGTTGTAATTTCACTTGCGGCTTCCTGCCTTATCGGTCTTGTTGCAAGAGGTTACCTCACAACTACGCTTGACGGTTCTGCAAGCGAAACTGTATTTATCCGCACAATTCAGCAGTTCTTCTCAAACAACGGCGTATTAATCTTCATCGGCGGTATTTTCCTCTGCGGAATTTTGGCGGCTATTATGTCAACAGCTGACAGTCAGCTTCTTGTTACTGCCTCGGCTGTTTCTGAGGATATGTATAAGGGCGTTATCAAAAAGGACGCATCTGAAAAGAGCGCACTCTGGGTAGGCAAGATTGCGGTTGTAGTTGTCGCAGTAATTGCATTCTTTATTGCAATTGACCCGAATTCAAGCATTATGGGTCTTGTTTCCGACGCATGGGCCGGCTTTGGCTCGGCATTCGGTCCTGTTGTACTGCTTGCGCTGTTCTGGAAACGCTCAACGCTTGCAGGTGCAATCTCGGGTATGGCAACGGGCGCACTCACAGTTATTGTATGGGACTATCTGCCGATTGTAAACGGTGCAACGCTTTACAGCGCAACAAACCTTTACTCGCTTGTACTCGGCTTTGCATTTGCACTGATTGTAAATGTTGTTGTATCATTGCTCACAAAGAAACCGTCAAAGGAAATCCTCGACGAGTTCGACTCAATCAAAACAATCGAGATTTAATCAGTATTCATTTTAAAACGGGGCGCATTTGCGTCCCGTTTTTCTATGCAACATAATATATTTTAAACTATTGAAAACAACGCTCTTTTATGATATTATTATAGGGAAATTTACCAAAAAGGAGATAAAACATTGGAAGGCTTTAACGAACAGGTTGTTAAAAGAGCAAACAAACCTAAAAATATGATAATCAAAATTGTGTCTGTTCTGATTCTGATTATGATACCGATAGTATTTTCAATGCTCGCATTTGCAGTTACGGCATATATGTTCTACATCGGACTGTTTTTGTTTATGGGCGGAATTTACGTTGTATGGTACATAATCACCTCTCAGAGAGTTGAATTTGAATATTCCGTCGCAGGCGACGAGCTGGAAATTTCAAAGGTTATTTCACTGCGCAAGAGAAAGCGTGTCTGCAAAGTGCCTATAAGAGAAATTGAACAGCTTGAAAAAGGCGAAAAGTCAGTTGACGGAATGAGATTTACCAAAAGCTTTATTGCCGCTCGTGACATTGACGCTGACGATGAAAATTATTATGCTGTTTTCAACAGCGCCGCCTATGGCAAATGCCTGCTGGTTTTCTCACCTAACGAGCAGATTTTGGAGGGTATGAAAAGGTATCTTAACAAGGACATTGTATTAAAGCTGTTCTACAACAGAAATGCAGGTTAAGCAAATGGAACAGACTGACAGAAATATTGTTAAGAAGGCAGTTTTTGACCGTCCCTATGATGCTAACAAAGGCACTTTAGGCTCACTGCTTTGCATTTGCGGCTGTTTCGGTATGGCCGGTGCGGCAATTATGGCAGGAAAAGCAGCGCTGAGGTGCGGACTCGGACTGCTGAAAACTGCACTGCCGAAAAGCATTTATCCGATTGCGGCAGGTGCGATTTTTGAAAGCGTTTTTTTTCCGCTGGAAGAAACACCTGACGGTAAAATCAGTAAGAGCAACATTGACTTTCTGCTTTGCGAGGCTGAAAAATCAAGTGCTGTGCTTTTAGGCTGCGGTTTATCTGTGTGTGACGATACCAAAAGGCTTGTTAATTCTTTTATAGAAAATTGTACCAAACCGCTTGTGCTTGACGCAGACGCACTTAATTGTGTTGCTGAAAATCCCGATATTCTCAAAAATGCGAAAGCACCGATTATAATTACTCCCCACCCCGGTGAAATGGCAAGACTCGTAAGGTCAACCCCAAAAGCCGTAAACGAAAACAGAGCCGAGATTGCAACTGATTTTGCAAAGGAATACGGTGTTGTAACTGTATTAAAGGGCGCAGGAACAATTATTGCATCACCCGAAGGCAGGGTTATGATTAACAGAACGGGTAATTCGGGAATGGCTACAGGCGGAAGCGGAGATGTGCTTGCAGGAATGACAGGCTCTTTGTCAGCTCAGGGTGCAAAACCATTTGATGCGGCTGCGGCGGCGGTCTATCTTCACGGTATGGCAGGCGATATTGCCGCTGAAAATCTCGGCAAAATTTCTATGCTCCCGACAGACCTTATAAACGAAATTCCGCAGGCATATAAAAGATGCGGATTTTAATATCTTATTAAACGGCTTGTTTGACGTAATTTTAAAAATATCAAAGACATATAATGTATAAAAACACCTACGGAGGAAATTATGACCAAGAGGGTTTTAAAAGCATTATATGTCTTTTCTTTTTTGATGATTTTACTTTTCAGCGGCTGTCAGACTAAAAGCGAGCCAGCGGATATTGTAACGGATTTTTCGGCTAAGTTTCAATCAAGTTATCGTAATGCCGAATACTCGGGAAGTATCAGCACAAACAGGCAGGGCGTTGCTTACATAAGCATAAGCAGTCCCGATGAGCTTGACGGGATTAGCTTTGAGTACAAAAACGGAGAGCTTGAAATGTCGAGAGAAAATCTGATTTGCAGTGCAGACGAGGCGTATCTGCCGCAAAAGAGCTTTCCGAGCCTTGTAAAATCAATTCTCAACGGCATTTCTCAGGGCAGAGCGAAAATTTCTTCTCAAAGCGACAACTTATTTACATATAATTTAAAAACCGACAGCGGAGACTGCGTTATTACCACAAACAAAGACGGAAAAATTACGGGTGCAGAAATTAAAAATGCAGAGCTGAAAATTGAATTTTCAGAGGTAAAAGCGGCTGAAAGCTGATTTATACATATAAAAATAAAATTCTGTCAAGGAATAATATTCACAAATTTTACGCCCAAAAATATTATGTAATAGCTGTATAAAAGCTAACGGATAGGCAAAAATATCAGTAAATAAATTATTTGGAGCGTGAAAGCCTTGAATATACGTCGTGGTGACATTTATTACGCCGATTTAAGCCCTGTTGTCGGCTCGGAGCAGGGCGGAATACGACCTGTTCTCATTGTGCAGAACAATGTGGGAAACCGATTCAGTCCGACGGTTATTGCCGCTGCAATCACAAGTCAGCAGTCAAAGGCAAATCTTCCCACCCACATACCTCTGCACGCAGACAGCTCGGGACTTGCAAAGGACAGTGTTGTTCTGCTTGAACAGGTAAGAACGATTGACAAAAAGCGTTTAAAGGAAAAGATGGGTTCTGTTGACGAGAACGCAATGAACGACATTAACAACGCTATCTCAATTTCATTCGGACTAAACGCATAATACCGCTCTACATAAAACGTGCGGTAAAAAACAAACGGCAGGCTGATTTACAGTCTGCCGTTTGATTAATATTAATTCATACAAATATTCATTAAGTATTATTTTTCACTTCAATAATGTACCCGTCAGGAATTGCATTGGCTAATATTCCTTTGATAAGTGTTGCTGACTGTTCATTAGCTAACTCAAGCACCCCCATATTTGCTGCTTCTTTTTCAGCTGCTTCCTCAGCTAAAGCTATAGCCTTATTGTTATCTTCTTTTTCATCGGTATTAAAAAGTGCAAACTTTTGGTCAAAATATTCTATTGATGAATTGTCAATTTTAATTTCCTGCACCGTAGCTTTTGGAATAGAAACATATATTATTTTATTTTCATCATCAGATGTAATTTCTACTTCATCAACATTAATTCCTGCTCTGACAGTTGCTTTATACACCATAGTAAAATCGGCCTTATTAATTATATCTATACCCTCGTCCGTATATTTTGTCATACCCGTATAATTTAATTTTGCTGTTGTAAGCTCACTGGACTTTGAAACAAGCGCATTAAGGTATTCTGTGTCAGCTTTTGCCTGATAGTTGTAATTTAAAGAAATAAAAATGCTCAAAGCTACAGAAATCACAATAACCAAAATTACAATTGCCGTAATTGTTTTTCTTTTTTTAGTTTTCGTCAAAAATTTTAATATCTTTCTTTTATTAGAATTAGCTTTCTTCTCCCCCATAATTTTTCAACTCCTTAAAATCTAAAAAGCAGTGATAATAATAGCCCTTATAACTATAAAAGCAATGATTGCCGCAGCAATAATTCCAATTGAAATCAGTGCCTTTTTCAAAATACACATCTCCAATTCTTTTTATTATCTAATACATATATAAAACGCAATAACATAAGTATAATATAGTAAATATTATAACATATTTAGGTTATTTTGCAATAGTTTATCAAAAAACATATTATATCAGTGATTTTATTTCTCTACAAAACAGGCTGTAAATGACATTGATTATCACATACAGCCTGTTTATGTTATTTATTCAAATTCTTAATCTTCTCAACCATTAAATTAACGGTGTCCTCTATTCCGCCGTCGGTGCAGTCAACAAAGTCAACCGTAATGTCGGCGTACTTTTCGTAGAGCGGTACTCTTACTTTATAGACGTCGTCGAGGGTTTCGCCCTTTTTAAATGCTATTCCCCTTGTCTTTATGTTCGTAACTCTGCGCTTGATTTCACCAAGCGGAACGTTTATGTAAAGCACATTTCCCTGTGCTTTTAAATTCTTCATCGCTTCTTCAGAGAGCACCATTGAGCCGCCCGTTGCAATGACTGTGCTGTTACATTCAAGCTCTGCTCCGACCTTTTCTTCAATGTCGAGAAAGCTGTCGAGCCCGTCCTCATCGAGGATTTTTTGCAGTGGCTTGCCTGCAATTCTGCTGATTATTAAATCCGTATCTGTAAAGGAATAGCCCAGTGCCTTGGCAAGCAGTACGCCGAGCGTGCTTTTTCCCGAACCGGGCATTCCTATTAAAATTATATTATCCATATCAAAGTATCCTTATGTTAAGTGAATCTGTGCTTGAAGTCGGGCAGGTTCTGTTTGACGAAAGCACAACAACCGTATCGCCCTTGTGGACAAGTCCTGTGCTGAGTGCTTTTTCCATAGCCTGCTTTGTTATTGCGTCGGAGGTGCGTTTTTCTTCACCGATTAATGCGGTAACACCCCAGTTCAGACATAGCTTTCTGCATACAAGCTGTGAGGTAACAACAGCAATTATCGGTACATCAGGTCTGAAATGAGTCATTGCCCTTGCAACTCTGCCTGTTGCACTCTCAACAATAATAGCCTTTGCGCCTACTTCTGCCGCAATTTCCTTTGCCGCCTTGCAGATACTTCCTCTGATTGCGTTCTTATCCTTGATTGAGTGCGTATCTATATACTCGTGAAGAGCAGTAAACTCGCCGTTGCGCTCAGCCTCGGTGCAGATTGCGTCAAGCGCCTTTACGCTTTCAACAGGGTACTTGCCTGCCGCCGATTCGGCTGAAAGCATTACAGCGCTGGTGCCGTCGTAAACTGCGTTTGCAACGTCGCTGATTTCGGCACGGGTAGGACGGGGTGAGGTTGTCATACTCTCGAGCATCTGAGTTGCGGTAATTACATATTTACCTCTTGCGACGCATTTTCTGATAAGCGTTTTCTGGATTTCGGGCAGCTTGATAAACGGAATCTCAACGCCCATATCCCCTCTGGCTACCATAATTCCGTCGGCGTAATCCATAATTGCGTCCATATCGTCAACACCGCTCTGATTTTCAATCTTTGCGATAATTTCAACGTATTCAAATCCCAAACTGTCGATAAAATCTCTTAAAGTCCTTACGTCCTCGTGTGTGCGGACAAACGACGCCGCAACAACGTTTGCACCGTGAGTAAGTCCGAATTCAATATCCTTTCTGTCCTGTGCGCTTACATAAGGCATATTGATGTAGTAACCGGGAATATTAATGCTCTTGCGGTTTTTAAGCATTCCGCCCTTGTTGACGGTGCAGACGATTCTGTCCTCTTTAACCTCCTTGACCACAAGAGAAATAATACCGTCGTCAAGCAGAAGCTCTCTGCCGACTGCCTTTGCGCCGTCAGCATAGAAAAGGTCAACAAGCTTCGGGAATGATAGTGCTACGCCGTTTTCATCGCCCTGTTCACATTCCTTGAGCAGTGAAAAAGTTTTGCCTTCCTCAAGCTTTGCTCCGCCGTCTTTAAAAGTACCAACTCTCACCTCGGGACCTTTTGTATCAAGAAGAATTGAAACATTCTTTCCGCTTTCACGGATTGCTTCCTTGATTGTTGCAAAAAGCTTTTCAAGCTCGTCGTATGTGCCGTGCGACATATTGACTCTTGCAACGTTCATTCCTGCATCAATCATTTTAAGGAGCATTTCCTTTGTGTTGCAAGCAGGACCGATAGTACATACAATTTTTGTTTTTCTCATTGAAATTACGTCCCTTCGTATAGAGTCTGTTCCTATTATTATGTTTTCCTATACTTATTTAATTATATATTATGCAGGAGGTAATTTCAATCATTGTTTTGTAAAATATCAGATAACATTTTCCAATATTATGGGCAATTTGTTTTGCTGTCGGGAGCGGGTTTATTTTCCTTTTTCTTTAACATAACGCCCTCTATTGTACTTTTTACCGTTTTGGTTACATATTCTACCGTTTTTTCTTTGTCGGTAAACTCTCTGTCCTTTATCCAGTCGATAAGCATTCCGGCAAAAGCCTCGGTGTAGAAGTTTGTAAGGAACTTTTTGTAATCAGCATCAAGTTTCACTTCAAAGTTTTTTTCTGCGTCGGTTATTACTCCGTAAATAATACCCCTGAAATCTGATGAGAAAAAGTTTTTCATTTCTTCCCTGCCGATTGAATCGTATGCGCAGTTTATTATATGCTCGTTTTTCTCAACATACTCAATGACAAATTCTGTTGCTTCCTCAGGGTTTGTGTAAATATCAAAGTTTTTGACAACCTCAACGGCTTCTTCCTCAAACATCCACTTAAGCAAAGCGTAAATGTCTGCAAAATGGTAGTAAAAGGTCTTTCTGTTCACACCGCAGTCATTTATGATTTCGGTCACGGTAATTTTTGAAAAGGGCTTTTTTGACATAATCTTTTTGAGCGAGTTTGCTATAAGTCTTTTTGTGTTGAGTGTTGTAACAGAATGTTTCATAAATGCACCTTCCGTAATCTCAGAATAATTTTATATTTATTATACAGTTGACGGGCAAATTTGCAACACACAAAATCTGAAATTTGACCGTCAAATCAATTTGTTTTGTCTAAAATTTACACAGCTATGTAATATTACCCGTTTTATAGTTGTATGAAAAAAAATATCATTTTCTATAATCAAGCATAATTTAAAAATCTGAAAGGAGCAGAGTCGATTGAAAAAATTTTATTCCGGCGTTGTAAAACACAGAAAGCTGATAATAGTGCTTTTTGCCGTACTGTCTATAGCTTGTATGATTTTGCAGAATCTTGTGGAAGTTAACTACGATATGAACGACTATCTTCCCGAGGACTGCAAATCAACAATTTCGATTGACGTTATGGAAGATGAGTTTGACGGAGGTATCCCGAACGCAAGAGTTATGGTTTACGATGTGACAGTTCCGCAGGCTCTTGAATACAAGGACAAGATTGAAAAGGTAAGCGGCGTTACCGACGTTATGTGGCTTGACGACGCAACAGATATTACAGTTCCGCTGTCGTCGATTGATGCTGACACTGTTGAAACCTACTACAAGGACAACAACGCTTTGTTTACCGTAACAATTGAGGAAAACAGCAGAATTTCAGCTGTTTCTGAGATAAGAAAGATTGTCGGTGACGACAACGCAATGACGGGCAGTGCAGTTTCTACTGCTTTATCTACCACAAACACCGTTTCGGAAATCGGAAAAATAACCGTAATTGCCGTAATCTTTGTACTTATCGTGCTTATTATTACGACAAATTCGTGGCTTGAGCCTATTGTTGTTCTTCTCGGTCTTGGAGTTGCAATTATACTCAACAACGGTTCAAATGCTGTTTTCGGCGAAATCTCGTTCGTCACAAACGCCGCAGGCAGTATTCTTCAGCTTGCCGTATCGCTTGACTACTCTGTTTTCCTTATTCACAGGTTTGAAGAATGCAGAAAGATAAATGACAATCCCGAAAGTGCAATGGTTGACGCACTCTGCAAATCGACAACCTCGATCCTT
Source organism: uncultured Ruminococcus sp. (assembly GCA_902766885.1). Taxonomy (GTDB): domain Bacteria; phylum Bacillota; class Clostridia; order Oscillospirales; family Acutalibacteraceae; genus Ruminococcoides. The sequence continues at coordinate 9,260 of CACXFS010000030.1, forward strand.
TCAAGCGGACTTACTACGGTAATCGGATTCCTCGCGCTCATTCTCATGCGCTTCGGAATCGGTGCCGACCTCGGACTTGCACTTGCAAAAGGCGTTGCAATCAGCCTTATTACCGTATTTATCTTTATGCCCTCGCTTATTCTTTCAACATATAAGCTTCTTGACAAAACAAGACATAAGGCGTTTTTGCCGTCGTTCAGGGGATTCGGCAAATTCATTCAGAAAATCACCATACCTGCGGTGTGCATTTTTGCTCTTGTAATTGCGCCTGCTTATCTTGCTTCAAATTCCAACGACTATTACTACGGTTCATCGCATATTTTCGGTGAAGACACAACACTCGGACGTGACACTGACAAAATCGAGGACGTTTTCGGCAAGAACGATACATACGTACTGCTCGTGCCAAAGGGCGACCTTGTAAAGCAGGCGGAGCTTTCAGAAGAACTTCATAATTGTCCCGAAATTTCTTCAATTATTTCATATGTTGATACTGTCGGCGTGGAAATACCCGAGGAATATCTCGACTCCGACACACTCTCACAGCTTGTTTCGGAAAACTACAGCAGAATGGTGCTTTCTGTTGACGTTGACTACGAAGGTGAAGAAACATTTAACCTTGTTGAAAATATAAGGAATATTACCGACAGGTACTATCCCGATTCGTTCTACCTTGCAGGCGAGGGCGTCAGCACATATGACCTTAAGAAAACGGTTACTGCCGATATGATAAAGGTCAATCTGATTGCTATTGCGGCAGTATTCATTGTACTTTTACTGACTATGAGGTCAATCTCGCTGCCGATAATTCTCGTTCTGAGCATAGAAACAGCAATCTGGCTCAATCTGTCGGTGCCGTACTTCTCGAACTCAACTATTTTCTACATCGCATATCTGATTATCAGCTCAATTCAGCTCGGCGCAACGGTTGACTACGCAATACTGTTGACCGAACGCTACAAGGAACACAGGAGGACATTGCAAAAGAAAGACGCAGTTATTCAGACTGTTTCAAGCGTCACTGTTTCAATACTCACTTCGGGAAGTGTACTGACAGTAGTGGGATTCCTGCTCGGATATATTTCATCAAACCAGTTGCTTGCACAGCTCGGAATATTTGTAGGAAGGGGTGCAGTCTGCTCACTGCTGATTGTATTCTTCGTACTTCCCGGACTGCTGTATCTGTTTGACAGAGTAATTATAAGAAAAAACAAAAAAGATTTGACAACATCTAACGGAGGTAATTAAAATGAAAAATAAAAATAAAATTATCGCAATCGCACTTTTAGCTTCATTTTCTCTTTCGGCACTCGGCACACCGATTGCCTCTGCCGCCGAAAAAAGCACTCCGAAAGAGGAGGTTGTTTATGTTAACCTGAATGATAACGGCAGTGTAAAAGACGTTGAGGTTGTCAATATTTTTAACACCGACAAAGCAGGCACCGTTACCGACTACGGTAATTATTCGTCAGTAAGAAATATGAACACCACCGACAAAATAAGCTATTCAAACGGCAAAACAACGATTGATGCGAGCAAAGGCAGAATTTACTATGAGGGAAAGCAAAAGGACACTACTATTCCTTGGGATATTTCAATCGGCTACTTCCTTGGCGGAAAGGAATATTCGGCTGATGAAATTGCAGGTAAAAGCGGTAAGCTGAAAATTAAAATAAAGATTAGCGATAATAAAGACAGTGACGATAATTTTTATGACGGATTTGCTCTGCAAACCTCGGTAACGCTTGACACAGACAAGTGCAGCAACATCACTGCAAGCGGTGCAACGGAGGCAAATGTCGGCAGCGACAAACAATTCACATATACAACAATGCCTTCAAAGGGTGCTGACATAGAAATCACAGCTGACGTAAAGGATTTTGAGATGGCAGGAATATCTATCAATGCCGTTCCCCTATCCCTTGAAATTGACGTTGACGACAAGGAGCTTACTGATAAGGTATCCGAAATGACCGATGCAATTACTAAAATTGATGACGGTGCAAAATCCGTTAACGACGGTGCAGGAGAATTAAAAGACAGCGTAAAGGGTGAGCTTAAGGACGGAAGTGTTCAGTTGCTTGAAGGTGCTGAGGATTTGAAAAAAGGTGCGTCGGAGCTAAAGGGCGGCACCGTTCAGCTCAAAGACGGCACAGTTTCGCTTAAAGTCGGTGCAGAGTCGCTTGACAGCGGAATAAGCTCGCTTGATACAGGAATCAAGACTGTTGAAAACGGACTTAAACAACTCAATGAAAAATCAGAAACGCTTACAGGCGGTTCGGCTCAGATTAAAAATTCACTCATCACAATTCAGTCGGCTCTAGGCGGCGTTTCACTTTCAACCGACAAACTTGCTGAGCTTTCCTCCGCTTCTTCGCAGATTAAATCGGGAATTTCACAAATAACAAGCGGAATTGAACAGCTTGAGCAAAACACAAGCTTTCAGGCTTACGAGGCTGTTATGGCTCAGAACGGACTTGACGTTGAGTCACTCCGCCAAAGCAACGCCGCCACAGCAGAGAATATCACACTCACTATCACTTCTTTACAATCACAGGTTGAAACACTCAAGCAGGTAGGTTTTGACACAACAGAGCTTGAAACACAGCTTGCCGGTCTTTCTCAGGTTGCACAGCTTTTGTACGCAAACAATCTCTGCATCGACGGAACCGAAACCTACCTCAATCAGATTAATTCTTCAATTGACGAGCTACTTGCAGGAGCAAAGAATCTTGAAGAAAAATATGAAGAATTTGACAGCGCAATAAACGAGCTTGTTGATACCGTAGGTAATTTAAGCTACAACGTGTCGGTACTTGCAGACGCAATAAATCTGCTTGTCGAAAGTTATGGTCAGTTTGATTCGGGGCTTAATGAATACACCGACGGAGTTGCAACAATCGTCAGCGGCTTTAACAAAATAAGTTCAGGCTGTATAACACTTACAAACGGAAGTAAGGAGCTTTACAGCGGTGCAAAATTACTTGACGATAACACCTCGCTTGTTGTTGACGGTGCAGCGTCGCTTTATTCGGGTACCGACTCTCTTAATATGGGTGCAAAATCACTTGACGAGGGCGTTGAAAAGCTTGTTGACGGTGCTGAAGAATTGCAGAGCGGAACAGCCAAGCTTAAAGACGGTACAAAGGAATTGAGCGATAAAACAGACGGCCTTGACACTGAAATTTCCGATAAAATCGACGAGATGATTGACAGTATGACAGGCTCGGACGTTGAGCTGAAGTCGTTTGCCTCCGAGAAAAACACAAGCGTAAATTCCGTTCAGTTCGTCATCAAGACCGAGGATATAAAGGTTGAAGAACCCGAAGAACCTAAAGCAGAAAACAAAGAGGAGCTTTCATTCTGGCAAAAGCTTTTAAAGCTGTTCGGAATTGAATAACTCATAAACAGCATTTTAAAAGAAAGCATACGGACAGAAAATTTTGCTGACCGTATGCTTTTTGTTTGATTACAATATTGTATATTGACAAGCCTGTCTATAAATGATAGACTGTTTTCATCAAAGCGCTTAGCAGGTGTTAAAATGAAAAATAAAAACTTTTCAATTTGTGCTGTTATTATGAGTATATTTTTAGTAACTACATTTCTTTTTCAAGGCTGTACTCAAACAAAAAACAATCATACTGAAACAACAATTCAGAAAACTACCTTTGCCAACACTACTCAAAAAGTCAATACGATTGAAACAATTCAGACTACCGAGCCTGAAAAGCCTTCAAAGCAGGAAGTCATCAAAGTACTTGAAGAACACGGACTTGACGAGAGCTATCTCCGAAAGACTTATGTGTTTGACGATGTCAACTTAAACAGCACAAACAATAAAAATTACGTTCTTGACAGAATGTGTAATTCTATTGATTATTTCACAACCTTACAAGCTACATACACCAAAAAGGTGAACAACAAAATCACATGTGTTACCTATGCAATCGACAGGAGAATTGACAAAGCAAAAGAACTTGTATACAAAGTTTCGGAAAACGATGAAAAATGCACTCCGACAAATTACAATTATGTTGACGGCGACTATCACTATAAAATGAACTTCGGTGAAGAATCTAAAAGCAAATACAACGTTGAATTTGAATCACCGCTTGATTCTTACAACAGCAAGGCGATTAACAAATTTACAGATTTTATTAATAAGCCATTGGCAAATGAGCTTGACAAAGTAACTGAAGAACCAAATAAAAATACAAGTGCCGGCAACAAAGCGGACGAGGCGCAATATGTTGACGCTGCAACAAGACAAATTTTGTACGATGCTACGGATAAATATCTATTAAATTACGGCGTGTTTCCTCCGAGCATATCCTATGGACGTTCGAATAAAATAGCCCTTATCAGTGCTGAAGAGCATTATTTGCCGCAGTATTATGCTTTAAACGAGATGTACCCCTGTGACAACTGGAAGATTGACGGCATTGAATCTGACGGGACATCATCCATAATCCGAATCAAAGGCACATATCTCAAAAATGACGATGAAAACCTAAAAAGGAACTATACACTTCGGATAGATAAGAAAACAGGCATTTTAAATTCTTTGCACATCTACAACCAATCAGGAAACCTCGTAGAGGAGTTGAACACCCTGAAATATACAGTTGACGGTAAAATAGACGAAAACATCTTTGACAGTATTAAAGTATAAAATGATTTTATCAATCCGGTTGACAAAATCAATTAATTTATGTATAATAACACTTGCGTTTAAAAATGCATAATCTGCGGGCGTGGCGGAATTGGCAGACGCGCTAGATTTAGGTTCTAGTGTCAACCGATGTGCAGGTTCAAGTCCTGTCGCCCGCACCAGTATGAGTGTTCATAACGGATTTATGTTATGGACACTCATTTTTTATTCAATTTCATCCGGTTTGTATGTGGTGAGCAG
>CACXFS010000031.1 GCA_902766885.1 uncultured Ruminococcus sp.
CCGTCAAAAGCCAACTCAACATCACGGTAATTTTCATTTAAACCAAGCTGTTCAATCCAGCTGTTTGGAATTGTTACCCTATATGTCTTACTCTTTTCGGACGCAGTTCCGCCGGATTTGTTTATTGTTAATTTAGCGTTTCTCGTTTCCATAGTATCACCATAATTATTTTACTCTATTCGTAACGAATAGTCAAGAATTTATGCTTATTTACAAAATGTTTTTCGTCACAGGCAACCGAACTGATTTTTGTATAATTAACTTCGGTTGATACGGTTATCTTTGATTACAGCGTATCAATTTTTGACACTATATTCTGCCATAATAGTTATCGACGGCTGAAAAAATCGGCGATAACGGAAAAATCGGCGATAAAAAATCGGCGATAAACTCACGCACAAAGCAGGCGATACTCGATTATATGAAGGGCAGGGAGTTTGTAAAAGCGCGTGATGTTGCCGAAGCAATCAACCTCAAACCGTCGCGCACAAGGGATTATCTCGGTGAGTTAGTAAAGGAAGGCTTAATTACTTCCGAGGGCTCTAACCGAAATAGAATATACCGACTTAAAAAGTAACCGCTGTTTTTCGGCGGCTATTTTTGAGTACAGCATTTTATTTCGCGTGAGTAAGAACGGAAAAATAGGAAAAATTTATTTTAAATACGCTTGATTATATCACGATACCGTGATATAATATAGATATGTAAAGGAGAGATAGCAATGCCTGTTATATCAAGATTTTACGGAATTATTATTAGAATGTATTTTTTGCAGTCAGAACACAATCCTCCGCATATTCATGCCATTTACGGTGAAGATGTAGCCGCACTCGAAATACAAACGGGAACTATTATAGAGGGCTATCTACCGCCGAAAGCTAAAGCGTTAGTACAGGAATGGATGTCCATACACCGTGATGAGCTGATGAATATTTGGGAAACACAGAATTTCAAGTCACTTGAACCATTGGAATAGGAGATGAAGTTATGTTCCACAAAATTAAAGATGTAAATCCTATGCCGGATTACCAATTAAGCGTTCAGTTCTCCGAGGGCGTTACAAAGGTGTATGACGTTAAACCGCTTTTCGGAAAAATTGAAGCGTTCAAGGTTTTAGAAAACAATCCTGATTTGTTTGCCGATGTTACGGTTGATGTCGGCGGTTACGGCGTTGTATGGAACGATGACCTTGACTTATCGTGTGACGAGCTTTTTGAAAACGGAAGCACTGTTAATACACCGTTTGACGGTTTAATGGCTTTCAGCGACGCGACGCTTTTATGGGGACTGAATGAAAGCACTTTGCGAAAAGCGATTACCTACGGAAAACTGGTCGCCGGAATTGATGTGTGCAAGTATGGAAAGCAGTGGGTAGTTTCAATAGAGGCAATGAAAAGAGAATACGGCGAGCCTAAAACGGCGTGATTAAAGAGCGGTTATCTTTGATTACAGCGTATCAGTTTTTGACATAGACAATCGAGAAATTGTCTGTTATCATTACAATGTGAAATCGGAAGTTAGGAGATAGTAAATATGAATTACAAAATTTCAGATATGGAGCTTTGTCGTATTACTGAATATGCTGAATTATTCGTTTCCGTTTTCAATTCCGAACCATGGAACGATTCTTGGACAAAAGAAACTGCTCTAATCAGAATTGAAAATATGATGAGAACAAACACATTTATCGGAAAAGCTATCTATTTTGAAGATAACTTAAAAGGAATCATCTGGGGGCAAAAAGAGCAATATTACAATGGAATGCATTTTCAAATACAAGAGTTTTGTGTAAAAACCGGGGAACAGAACAAGGGCTATGGAAGCGCTCTGCTACAAGCATTAGAGAATGAATTATCAGAAATCGGTATAGTCAATATTTATCTTATAACATCAAAAGGCGAAAAAACAGAAGATTACTATAGTAGAAGAGGCTTCGTTACTTCTGACCAGATGATTCTTATGACAAATAACTCATTTTAAGCTAAATCGGAAATGCAGCAAGAATAGTTGATTTCAATTATGTAGTATAAGAAGAACAAGATGTTAAGATTAAGACCATATCATACAAATGACGCAAAGACAATTTTATCGTGGACGAAGGATGAAAAAGCATTCTA
>CACXFS010000032.1 GCA_902766885.1 uncultured Ruminococcus sp.
CCTTTCAAGCTTTAATTTTTCTGTTTCCATTATTGCTTGAAAGGAAGTCTATTATTCACTTTTACACAAACTTTTCGGCGGTCTCATATATCGTTTTATACGATATTGTCGTTTTAAATTTATTTGATTGTTTTACCTTTTCTGCTGCAGCATACGGTGACATTTTTTCTTCAATTATTAAATACTCTATATATTCTACCAACTCATAATCATGCCCTATTTTCAGCATAGGTCCTTTAGCTGTTGATGCATAATCATGTTTTTGTTGACCAATATCAGCACTATACTCAATTCTTGTTGTTAAATCACTATTTAATAACTCTGTCTTTCCTTGTTCCAGCTCTCGGCGAACTGTTCTTCCGGAGCAACCTATATACAGTGCTATTTCCTCTGATTTCATGCCTGTTTTGCTTAATGTTTCTATCTTTATTCTTTCTTCATAATTTAGGTGTTTACCTTTCCTGCTTTTTGTGTTATTATTTAAGTGACTCATATTGATATCTCCGTTTCTGTTTTGTTTGGTCACTTAACATTATATCAGAGATGTCTTTATGAGTCATCTTTTTTGGTCATTTTATTTTACAACTTATCGGTTTACAAACTTATTTTTAGAGTATATAATGCACTAAACAAAGCGATTGGAGGTTTCAGGTATGAATATAGAGCTAAAGAAATGGACAAAAGAGGACGATAAGGCTTTGCAGCAGCTTTGTGACGAGGCAGATAGGAAATATCTTTCGGACAGGCTTCCCTATCCCTACACAATGGAAAACGCCCAGTGGTGGCTGGACTTTGCCTGCAAAAACGAGGGCAAAAACGGAGTTTTCAGGAAGGTGCTTGCAGACGGCAAGGTCATAGGCAACATAACGGTCGAAAGGCTTCCGGATGTACGCAAAAACGACGGTGAACTGGGCTTTGTATTCGCAAGGGAATACTGGGGCAAAGGCATCGCCACCGAGGCCGCAAAATTGATTTGCGACATAGCATTTAGGGAGCTGTCCCTTAACCGACTGACCGCACAGGTCTATGAGGGAAACATCGCTTCACGCCGGGTTTTGGAGAAATGCGGTTTCACTTTAGAAGGAAATCTCAAAAATGCAGTTACAAAGGGAGATAAGGTCTACAACCTACTCATCTTAGGCAAACTGAAATAATCAATTAAAACTACGCTTTCTGCACTAACATAAATTTACAACCGTATAGGAGAGGTTTTTATGAAAAAGCTGAAAATTCTCAGAGGAATCCTCAAAAAAACTCACGCAAACAGTATCATTTTGGGCTTCATAGTCTTTATACTTATCTGCGGATTTGCGGTATTCTTGATTGAGCCTAATATAACGAGCTACTTCGACGCTCTTTGGTACATTTATTCCGTTACCTTTACGGTGGGACTCGGGGATATCGTAGTCACTACCGCTTTGGGTAAAATCTGCTCCGTTTTAATCTCAATCTATGCTCTATTCGTAACCGCTTTAGCCACAGGAGTTGTTGTCAGCTTCTACAACCGCTGTGTTGAACAGCAGTATAAAGAGACCCGCGAAGCAATTCTCGACAAGCTCTCACGGCTTCCCGAGCTTTCAAAAGAAGAACTTGAGACAATTTCAGACAAAGTAAAAAACTTAAAGCAATAATAATCGCTATTGTATTTGTCCTCGCTCAGTGATAAAATAAATATGAATATTATTGTATCGGAGGTTTGGTTGTGAAAAAAACACTATCTCTTATTCTCTGCTTCCTTATGGCAGCTTCCCTTGTCACCGTAGGACTTGTGTCCGTTTCTGCGGCTGACTCAATTAGTTACAGCTTCGCAAAAACCGAAAAGGGCTTTGCCGAGGGTACAATTACCCTCTCGGCAGCAGACGGCACCTACTACCTCTACTGGGCAGATTCGGAAAAAGCCTTGGAAGGCATGGACACCTTGGGAAAGGTGACTGTCTCCTCGGGAAAAGGCACTCTCACGATGCCTAAGCAAACGGCAATCCCCGCCGACGCAGAAAAGCTCATCGCAATAAAATCAAGCTCCGAGCCGGCGACCCTTACAAACTGCACAGCTTCTAAAGCCTCGGCTGTTTACTCTATTCCGGCTTCAAAACAGCTTCCCTATAAAAGCCGCGACGCTTTCTATACCTTCGGCTCAATAAGCGACATCCAGCTTGCAAACGACTCTTACGGCGAGGGCAGATATCCCTACGACGAAACCCATCTTGCAGCAGCCTTTGAGACTCTTGCAAAGAGAGGTGTTGACTTTACTGTTTCCTCCGGCGACACAGCAAACGACCAAAACGGCAACCAAACCTACGCTACCGAATTTAAGCGTTATCAGAAAATCTTAGCCGACTCCTCCTACGTTATGCCTATTTACGAGGCTATCGGCAACCACGATGTAGCGACAGTTTGGCATGGCTCCTCAGAAACCAACTTCGATGCCTTTATCAAGGGCACGGGACTTGACTCGAACATCAACACCATAAACAGCGGCAAGGGCTATTTTGAAATCACCGAGCCCAATACCGGCGACCACTTCATTTTCATGGCTATGGAGGGTGCCTTCTACACCAACAAAAACACCCAATTCTCAAGCGCACAGCTTGACTGGCTTGAAGGGCTCCTCAAAAAATACTCAAGCGACGGCAAAAACATCTTTATTATAGAGCACGCCAATGTTACGGGCTGGGGCAGCGGCGACAAGCTGACCGCCCCCTACTACTACGACTTAGGTCTTAACAAGTCAAGCCCTGACGTTAGCCGTTTCATAAAGCTCATGGAAACCTACAAGGAGTGCGTAATCATCACAGGCCACACTCACTTGGAGCTTTCCGCTCAGCATAACTACTCAGACAACAACGGCACGTCCTCGGTTATGATGCACAACAGCGCCGTCGGCGGCGTTAGACGACTTATTAACGGCTCTGTTGACCGCACTCCCGTATTGGGACTTTCCGAGGGATATATTGTTGAGGTCTATAAGGACAGCATTCTCTTTAACGGTATCAATCTTTACAGTAACGAGATTATGCCCCTTTGTTCCTATATCATTCCCTTTGATACAACCTTAGCGGATACTCCCACGGAGCCAACAACAGTATCCGAGGCAACAACCGCCGCTCCCACAACAGTTAATACCGAGCCTTCAGAGGTGACAACTGTTCCCGTAACAACCAAAACCGAGCCCACGGAGGTC
>CACXFS010000033.1 GCA_902766885.1 uncultured Ruminococcus sp.
ATTTTGCTTTATATTCAGTGCAGTCAAATTTTCTCTGCACTTAATACCAGATTAATTTGCGGGTGCTGTTGTTTCGTCGTCACGCACACTGAACAACATTCTCATTCTGATGTGTCCGTTGCGGATATCGTCGATACATTCGGGGTCGTTGCCCTCAATCCAGATTACGATTGTGTATTTATCAACATCGCCGACCTTGAAATCTTCGGTTGCTGTTGTCATTACCTCGGTGTCGGTATTGAACTTTGTGCAATCGGTCTCGGCTGTGTTGCGGTCATCGTACTTGCCCTTGCCGTAAATTGTAGGCTCACCGTTTTTATATACCATAACTCTTACTGCTTCATCGGCAGACTTTGCAACACCGGTGATCTCAAGCACTGCGTCATAGTCGAGAGTAGCCTGTCCGTTATTCTTGCAATAGAAAGTATATGCAACGTAGTTATCGCCGTTATGCTCACCGTCTTTACTTGTATCAAGGTCAACAGGAAGCCATGAATATGTAATGTTTGTTACATCGTCAGCCTGCTTAGCGGAAAGTGCTGCACTCTGAGTTTTGAACTCGGGATCCTCACTGAGGATGATGCCCTTTTTAACAGCAGGAGAATCAACGCTGATAATAAGGTCGCCCCACTGAGTCAAGAGCATTGAAACAATGAAAAGAATCAAGAGAATAATCAAACAGATCGTAAGGATTACACTCAGAATCTTTCTGCGCTTTTTATACTTGACGATGTCAATAGAGTCATTCTTAACGTGGAAATGCTCAATTTCGGCATCTGCCATTTTTTTGTCATTAAGACGGCTCAACTCCTCCGGAGTAATGGGCTGTTCAATTTTAGGTTTCTTTTTTCCGAACAAATTAATCACTCCGTCGGGTTTATTTTTTTCTTTAATGTATAACGGGACGTCAAGGAAGCCGTCCCTAAAAATGAACAATCAGAAAAGTTCAATAATTATACGTGTTTTGGATTAAGAAATGGGAACGTTGTTTTCGTCGCAGCCTACAAAGCCGAGCTGAACACCAAGTTGTGCGTCCTGCACATCATCGTCACACTGCGGGTCTTCGCCGTCAACCCAGATTCGGATTGTTACCTTTGTAGGAGTGAGCTGTTCAAGATGAAAAAGTCTTGTGTTGTTGCTGTACTGCATTGTACCCGTTGGAAGATCGAATGTAGTCTGTCCGTTAACAGGAGTTCCGCGGTTTGGTTCATAAATTGCCGTACCGTTTCTATCGGTTGAAAAATCAACTCTTGCACAATTCACAACGTCAGCCTTAGCACCTGTTGAAGTGGTTGTAACCTTTGTGCCGTCATCTTCGCCCTGCTCGGTACTTTCGGTTGTGAGGTGCACCCACATATCCTCGGTAGCGATAAAGTAGCACTCAAATTCAAGATAAGAACGGTCATTAGGTTCTCTCTCCGTGCCGCGCTGATTGGTAAAGCGAGTACCGTTGGTAGTAGTAACCGGGTCAAGTATAATGTCTTCAAGTCTTTTTCCTTGCTTCTGAAGATAGCTATCAACCATTTCGTTGGTGATTACCTTTGTATACTTCGTAAGGTCGGTACCGTAATTTTCCATTCCAACCTTAAGCTGTGCACTCATACTGATTTTGATGTCAAGGTTATCGACGCCGGCAAAGGTATTTACCGTAAACCAGGCTACCGTTGCCGTAGTCATTGAAAGCAGAGTAATAAGGGCTACAAACACTATCAGCCTTTTGCGCCTTTTACGAGGCACTTTTTCACTGACCATATTATCAACTATCTTGTTGAAAAAGCCCATTGTAAACACTCCCGAATAAAAAATAACATAATTACGAACATAAATTCATTGTTTGATAAAACAAGTTTATACCAAATTTGTCGAAAAATCAATAATTTTATAACGTGTATTTTGATTTTTGTATATTTACACAAGCTTTTTAATCTTGATTTGTGCAAAACACTAGAATATATTACCAGATTGTAAAAAGTATTGTTACTAATTAAAATTGCTCTTTTTTACACAAAAAGAATAAATACTGCTATATATTATTAAATTTTTCCCTTGAATGTAGAAAAATGATAGATATAATAGAAATAAAATGATATATTTGCAGTGTTACTTTTTAATTTTTATTCTGAGAAAAACAAAAAAGGACACGAAACCCGTGCCCTTTGAGTAAATTTTTACAATTTTAAATTTGCTTATTTACAATTTTATATTCGTCATAAAGCTGAAAATAATGACATTGCGTAACGCTCTGGGTTAGGAAACGCTCCATTTCATCCTCGTCGAGGTCAATACTGCAATAATCTCCGAACTCCTCATCAGCGACAAAGTGAGCGCACATATCACAGCTGTCAGCCATCGTTCTTATCCCCCTCGTAAACAAAGTTATACTTATTATATGAAAAAGGAACGTAATTTTCAAGCTGTTCAAAAACTTCTTCCTGCGTGTCGGCTACGGAATAAAGGCGTTTGCAGTCATCTGTCATAAACTTATTTTTGACTGCATTGTCCATCATCGCAATCATATGATTATAATAGCCTTTTACATTATATATGATAATAGGCTTTTCGTGACGTCTGAGCTGTTTGAGTGTGAGAACCTCAAAAAACTCCTCAAAAGTGCCCATTCCGCCTGCACAGATTATGAAAGCGTCGGCTCTGTCTTCCATAATCCCCTTGCGTTCACGCATTGTTTCAGTCAAAATAAGCTCGGTACAATCGTCATAAAGTACGTCCATTTCTGTAAAAAACTTTGGACTTACGCC
>CACXFS010000034.1 GCA_902766885.1 uncultured Ruminococcus sp.
CTCCAACACGGTTTTTAACTGCTCCGGCGTATTTGGCATTTGGCGGAGCAAAAAGTCTACATCAACCGTTACTCGGCTGTCAAAGTCAGTCAGGGAGTAGATAAACAATCCGCCTTTCAGCACAAGATTTTCTGCATATTTGGATTTTTCCAAACGGCGCAAAAATTCCTCTTGGCAAAAGAGCTGCAGACAAAGCTGATAGCTTCTTCCGCTTTCGGCAGCCTTATTTTTCAGTCGTGCAAGCACGGATGCAGCAATATCAGCCATTAAGCAGTACCTCCATTACATTCATCATTTTTTTATATACGCCCATTTCTTTTGCATATTTGGAAAGGGTGGCAAGGTTTTTCTTTTCGTCTGATACATAGGCGTTGATTGCTTTATTAAATATCTCATTATCCAGCTTCGTACGGTATTTGAAACAGTCACAGATAGTGCGTTCACGGTCATATACGGGAAGTGTAACACCGTTAAAAGTACCTGTTGTTTCACCGAGGTGGTACATATCGTTCTGAACATAATACGCCTTTACCGGTACTTTTTCCTGTATGGCTTTTACGGTTCTGGAATAGGAACGGGGAACGGTAATCGTCCACTCACGGGGCGCAAAATCGCTGTAACCGTAATAAAACAGCGCCGATTCAACACAAACGATGCCTTGTGTCATCAATTTGGAAAGGAGAACTTCTTCTTTGAGTTCATCCCCAACAGACAGTTTATAATAACCATACCTGACACGTTCAATATATCCCTGCTTAAAAAGTGTATAAATATCTTGTTCTTTCAGTCCGGCAGAAATGAAATCAGATTTCTTTGCAACTTCACCGACTGTATTAAATACTTCGTTTACGATATCGTGCTTACTCAAACTGCCACCAACTTTCTGCATGCAGTATTCTCATTATGCGTGTTTATATTATAATAGATTGTTTCCTAAATCGCAAGAGGTTTGCACGCTTTTCGTCAATCTTGCGTGTAAATTTTGAAAAACATATTGCAATTTGAGGTCAAGTGCGCTATAATACACACATACCACTTCCTTATTATCCACGGTGAAATTATTCTTGTTATCAACCTCGATAACAAAATGATAACAAGGGCATTTTGGCACAGGATAATACAGATACATCATAAAATCAAAACAGAGAGACTAACGAAAAGCAAAATTATATAAACAGAATTGTTTAGTCTTGATCGAGTGGGAATAATAAAATGTTAGGTCATTTCGGATTTTCATATGTCGGAGCAATATATCTTGTAATGCTGTTTGTACCTAATATTATCTGGTCGAAGAACCAACCTGTCGGCTATAATTCAGACAGTGAAAATCGCATACTGTTAGTTTTTGAGAGAATAGGTGAAGTTGCTGTTTCTTGCACATCAGTAATTTTTTCTGATTTTAACTTACGATTTGATTCCTATTGGTCTTTATGGTTGCTTGTTTCAGCAATCTTTATGTTGCTGTATGAAATTTACTGGATAAGATATTTCAGAAGTCAGAAGTCGCTTGAAGATTTTTATTCTAGCTTGCTCGGTGTTCCTGTTGCAGGTGCAACATTACCGGTAATTTCATTTCTGATTCTCGGAATATACGGTAAAAACATATGGATGATTGTTTCGGTAGTTATTCTCGGTATAGGTCACATCGGAATTCACCTTCAACATAAGAAACAACTTAATAAATAAAACAAAGCTTTCGGATTTGCGTTCCGAAAGCTTTTGCTTTATTTATTCGTAAATTCTAAAACTGTTTCAGCAAGTAATTCAATCCCACTTGCGATTTTCTCCTGCGGTATTCCCGAAAAGCTTAAGCCAAATTCGTTATTCTCAGTTTTATAGGGCATAATACCGACAGAAAGCTTTTTTAGTTTTTCATCAACTGCTTTCCTGTTTACATTGCCTGAAATAAAAATAGAAATATACAGCGAGGTTTCGTTAAACACAACCTTAGCTGAATTACCAAACTGCTTTTTAATGCTGTCAAGAATAACCTTACTTTTTTCAAGGTAAATTCGCCTTGCTTTTCGCAGATGTGCATCAATTTTACCGCTTTCTATATACTTTGCAAGTGCAAGCTGTTCTGCCTTTGATGCTGTCTGATTTGTAATGTGCCTGATTTTGTTGTAAGCACTCATAAACTTATCAGGCAGTACCATATAGCTGATCCTCACAGAGGGAAGAAGTACTTTCGAAAACGAGCCGAGATAAACAGTGTTTTCTGCATCATAGTTCTGAACGCAGGGCATTGGGTGAGTAATATATCGAAGCTCGCCGTTGTAGTCGTCCTCAATAATCAGTGCATGGTTATTTTTTGCCCATTCAATTATTTCAAGCCGCCTGTTAACGGGCATATTCGTACCGCTTTCGTTCGTAAAATTCGGATTAATCAAAATTAAATCAGGCTTTATTATGTCAAGAGAATCAACTGTAACACCGAACTTGTCATTTTCAAAATATTTAATATCATATCCAAAGCTTTTGAAAACAAGCTCGGATTGAATATAACTTGAATCAGCCATAGCAATTTTTTTATTTCTGCCCATAATTGTGCATAATAAATAAAGCAAAGGCTGAGTACCTGCCCCGACGATAATATTTTCAGTCACAGTGTTAACGCTTCTTGTGCCTAAACCATATTTTTGCAGTGCTCGTCTTAGCGTTCTTTCGCCTTGTTCATCACCGTAAGAGGTCAGCAGATAGTTTTGATTAAGAACATCCTTAACGCACTTTTTCCATTCAGTAAGATTTATGATTTTTTCGTCAATGCTCTTTCCGCTGAAGTCATATTCATAAAATCTGTTCTGCTCATTTTTGTCGGAACTTTCCGACTCAAAAGACTTAGGGCGGCTGTTAAACTCTGCCTCTACATAATATCCGCTTTGCGGAACATTTTTTATATATCCCTCAACGCAAAGCTGTTCATATGCGCCCGTAACTGTAGTCTTTGAAACCGATAAATCCTCACTCAGTCGTCTTATTGAGGGCATTTTTGTACCTTTTTTAAGACTTCCGTTTTCTATTGAACGTCTTACTGACAGATAAATCTGCCTGTAGAGCGGAGCTTTTTCCTTTTTATCAATAATAATAAAGTCGTTAAGCATACAATCACCATTTATATTTTAACATTATGTAAATATTATTGCAATAATATCCTTGAACAGTTGAAATTTTTTACATAAATCTGTATAATTAATAAGATAGATGTTCGTGAAAGGGGTATACGATGAACACGATTGCAAAAGATTTTTTCAAAGATATGTGCGGAAAAAAGGTTGCCTTTATCGGTATAGGCACAAGTAACCTTCCGCTTATTAAGCTTTTTGCCGACAAGGGTGCAAAGGTAATCGCCTGCGATAAAAAGGATTTTAATTCACTCGGAGAAAACGGTATAAAGTCAAAGGAGTACGGTGCAGAGCTTATACTCGGTGAAAACTACCTGTCAGACATTGACGCTGATATTGTATTCAGAAGTCCGGGAACTCCTTTTTATAAAGAAGAACTTGTGGCTTTAAGAAATAAGGGGGTTGTCCTCACTTCCGAAATGGAGGTGTTTTTCGACTTGTGTCCGTGCAAGACAATTGCAGTAACCGGCTCGGACGGCAAGACAACAACCACAACAATTATTTCAGAATTTTTGAAAGCAAGTGGAAAAAATGTTCACCTCGGCGGAAACATTGGCAAGCCTTTGCTTCCCGAGATTGAATCAATAAGCAGTGACGATTATGCAGTAGTTGAGCTTTCGAGCTTTCAACTTATTTCAATGAGAAAAAGTCCGGACGTTGCTGTTGTAACAAATCTTGCTCCTAATCACCTTGACATACATAAGGATATGCAGGAGTATATTGATTCAAAAAAGAACCTCATTCTTCATCAGAATGCTTTTTCAAAGGCAGTCCTTAATCTTGACAATGAAATCACAAACGGATTTTCAAAGTCAGTCAGAGGTCAGCTTGCAAAGTTCAGCGTAAAAGAAAAGCTCTATAACGGTGCATACCTTGACGGTACTACAATTTGCTACAGCGACTACGGCAAGATTACAGAAATTATGGATTACAGGGATATTAAAATTCCCGGTATGCACAATGTAGAAAATTACCTTGCTGCAATTTCGGCAGTGTGGGGAATAGTTGACGTAGATACAATTGTTGCTGTTGCAAAGACATTCGGCGGCGTAGAGCACAGAGCTGAGTTTGTAAGAGAGTTTAACGGGGTAAAGTATTACAACGACTCAATCGCCTCCAGCCCCACAAGAACAGCTCTCGGTACACTTTCACTTTATGATGAGAAAATTATTATAATTGCAGGGGGATACGATAAGCATATCCCGTATGAGCCGCTTGGCCCTGTTATTAACGATAAAGTAAAGCTATTAATTCTTCTCGGTGATACTGCGCCTAAGATTGAAGCCGCAGTAAAATCTGCCGATAATTACGATGAAAGCAAAATTGAGATTGTAAATGTAAATAATATGGAAGAAGCTGTGAACGAGGCTGCAGCAAGAGCCGAAAGCGGGGATATCGTATCGCTTTCGCCGGCAAGCGCAAGCTTTGGACTATACAGGAATTTTGAGGAAAGAGGTAATCACTTCAAATCAATTGTAAACAGTTTGAAGTGATATTATATATGGATTTAAAAGAAATTATTTTTAATCTTTGCAGTACTTCCGGTGTGTCCGGAAATGAAGAACCGGCTGTTAATGCGGCTAAAGAATATCTTGAAACTTTTGCCAAAGTCAGCACAGACCGTAACGGAAATCTTTTTGCAGAGCTCGGAAATGTCAATTCAGAAAAAACAATTCTGCTTGACGCTCACATTGACAGAATCGGCTTGATTGTAACGGGTATTGATAAAAACGGCTTTATTAAGGTTGATAAGTGCGGAGGGGTTGACATCCGAACCTTACAGGACTGCAGTCTTGTTTTGCAGAGTAATCCCGATATTGTAGGAACTGTATGCTGTATGCCGCCGCACCTTACTGACGGTAAAGAAGATACAGCCGTTGCAATTGATAAAACCTATGTGGATTTCGGAATGGGCGAAACGGAAATTAAAAAGCATATAAAAATCGGTGATGTACTTACCTTTAATACAGAGCCTAAAATGCTGTTGAATAATAAAATATGTGCTCCTGCACTTGACAATCGTTGCAGTGTGGCATCATTAATCAGATGTGCAGAGATTTTAAGCAACGAACAGAGCCTTGAATATAAAGTTGTAATTATGCTCAGCGTTCAGGAGGAAACCTTTGGTACAGGTGCAAAAACAGGAGCTTTTTCGATTAATGCAGATGAAGCCATAGCCATTGACGTAAGCTTTGCTTCTCAGCCCGATATAACAGGACAGTATTCAAAAATTGAGCTTTCCCAAGGTCCGATGATTTGCATTTCACCTATTCTTAACAGGGAAATGTCGGACAAGTTGATTGAAATCGCTGAAAACTCAGAAATTCCTTATCAGCTCGAGCCGATTTCGGGGACTACGGGAACAAATGCAGACAATATTACTGTAACAAAGAGCGGTATAAAAACCTCGGTCGTTTCAATTCCACAGAGGTATATGCACACACCAAACGAGGTTATTTCACTTGATGATGTTGAAAACACAGCAAAACTTATTTGTGAGTATATAAAATGCGGAGGTGCTTTTAATGCTTGATATGAAATTGCTTGAAAGACTCTGCAAATGTGACGGAATTTCAGGCGATGAGGGAGAAGTAAGAGAGCTGATTATTGAAGAAATAAAGCCATATGCCGACAGTATTACCGTTGACAACCTCGGAAACCTGATTGTTCATAAGCAAGGTAAAAACAGAGCAAAGTCAAAGCTTATGCTTTCTGCCCATATGGACGAAGTCGGCTTGATGGTCACAGATATAACATCTGACGGATATTTAAAATTTGACGAAGTCGGAGGAATAGACAGGCGAGTGTTACTCGGAAAAAGTGTAACAATAGGTAAAAATAAAGTCAGCGGTGTAATCGGCGTAAAGCCAATTCATCTTTGCAAGGGTGAAGAAAACGGCAGAATACCCGAATTATTGGAAATGTATATTGACATCGGTGCAGACAGCAAAGAAGATGCTTTGAAACATATAAAATACGGCGACAGCATTAACTTTGTTTCCGATTTTACCGTAACGTCAGGCTCAATTACTTCAAAAGCTCTTGACGACAGATTCGGTTGCCTTGTGCTGATTGAGCTTATCAAAAGTGAACTTGATTACGATATGGATTTTGTGTTTGTTGTTCAGGAAGAAGTCGGTTTAAGGGGCGCAAAGGTAGCTGCTTTTACAGTTGACCCTGAATTTGCTCTTGTTATTGAAACAACAACTGCCGCCGACATTCCCGAAATTGATGAAAACAAACAGGTATGCAATTTATCATACGGTGCTGTAATTTCCGTTATGGACAGGCGAACAATATATGATAAGGAAATGGTTGCGCTTGCTTTTGACTGTGCTGAAAAATTCGATATTAAGGCTCAGTATAAACGTGCCGTTGCAGGCGGCAACGACGCCGGCGTTATCCATTCAAGCAAAAGCGGAGTAAGAACACTTGCAGTTTCTCTGCCGTGCAGGTATCTCCATTCGCCAAACTGCGTTGTAAATAAGCAGGACTGCGAAAATATGATAAATCTTGTTTCAACGCTTGCCGAAAATATTGCAGGCGGAAGACTAAATACTAAGGGGACTGAAAGATGATACTTTCTGCAAATGAAACGAATGATTTTATTACTTCCATTCAGAAAATATCAAAAAACGACCCGTTTGCATGCAGGATTATTTCGCTCTATAACAGCTATTCTCCCGAACTTGCTTTTGTAGATTACTGGATGATAGCCGATGATAGCAGCGGCAAATGCACAGGTGCTGTTGCACGAAACGGAACAAATTTCATTCTATTTATAACTGATAATTGCGATTTGGAAGAACTGTCATCATTTATGAGAGTAGCAGGCGCTTCAAGTGTACTTTGCAGCGGCAGGTACAAGCTTGATTTATTCGGCAGTAAGTGCGTAACGGGTGCAATACTTGTCAGAAATAAACCGTTTGACATTGTAGATGAAAGTCTGAATATTGCTGAGCCTGAAATTAAGGACGTATATGATTTGATAGTAAGATGTGCTGACGAAAATTTCAGACCTCCTGTTTTTGAGGATTTTTATGTTGATGTAAACCATAAGCTGCGCCACAAGGCAATGAGAATGTACGGTATAAGCGAAGATAATACGCTTGTAGCTGTTGCAATGACAGTTGCAGAAAGCGAAAACGGCGCAGTGCTCGGTGCAGTTTCCTGCGACTCCGAATACCGAAAACACGGTTACGGCTCAAGCATCGTCAAATACATATCAAATCGCTTGATTGAGGAGAATAAGGCAGTTTTTTTGCACAGGGCAAAGAACGCAAATGTGTCGTTTTACAACAATCTCGGCTTTGTTGAAACGGACAAATGGAGAGAATATTTTTTTGAAAGGTGATATTTTGAGTTTTTTTGATATAGATGAAAGAATAGTTCTTGCATCACAAAAGGCAATTGAGCTTTGCAAGGACAAGCTTGCTGAAATTGATGATATTCAGGAATACAATCAGCAAAAGATGATAAAAGCTTTTCAGAACGCATCGGTGCGTGAAAGCTATTTCAGCGGATCAACGGGTTATGGCTACGATGACTATGGCAGAGATGCGCTTGATAAGGTGTATGCATTTGTTTTTGACGCAGAAGACGCACTTGTAAGGCACAATTTTGTAAGCGGTACACACGCACTCACAGTTGCTCTTTTCGGAATGTTGCGCCCCAATGACGTTATGCTTTCCGTAACGGGTATGCCGTATGATACAATACGCTCGGCAATCGGAATAGAGGGCGATTATCCCGGTTCATTAAAGGACTTTAACATTGAGTTTAAAATGACTGATTTACAAGCTGACGGTACGCTTGATTATGATGCAATAAGAGAATCAATTGCCAATGAAAAACCTAAGATGGTATACATACAGCGTTCACGAGGCTACAGCACACGGCCGTCGCTTACGTGGCGAGAAATAAAGAAAATCTGCGATATAAGTAAAAAGGAGTCACCAAGCTCAATTATAATGCTTGATAACTGCTACGGCGAATTTGTTGAAAAGGTTGAGCCTCTTTCCGTTGGTGTTGATATAATGGCGGGCTCTCTTATCAAAAATCCGGGTGGCGGAATTGCCCCGACGGGCGGCTATATTGCAGGCAAAAGAGAACTTGTTGAAATGTGTGCCTACAGACTTACAACTCCGGGAACGGGTAAGGAAATCGGAGCAACACTGAATACAAGCAGAGAAATGTTTATGGGAGCGTATCACGCACCCCACGTTACCGGAGAAGCGCTCAAAACCGCAGTATTTGCATCTGCACTTTTTGAAATTTTAGGATATAACACAACTCCCAAGTATAACGAGAACAGAGGAGATATAATTCAGCTTATTATGCTTGGCAATGAAGAAAAGCTAATCAGCTTTTGCGGCGGTATTCAGAGCGGTTCGGCTGTTGACAGCTTTGTTCAGCCTTTGCCATCTGATATGCCGGGATATGAAAGTCAGGTTATTATGGCGGCAGGAGCATTTACGCTCGGCTCGTCAATTGAGCTTTCAGCCGACGCACCTCTGCGTGAGCCATATGCTGTATGGATGCAGGGCGGACTCAATTTTCATGGCGGGAAATTAGGCGTAATGCTTGCCGCAGACAGAATATTAAAAGATACAGAAAAAACGCTTGGCAATTAAACCAAGCGTTTTAGTTTACCTTAATTTTTTAAAAAAGTCTTTAAGCAAAGCCGAACATTCATCAGCCATTATTCCGCCTACACATTCAGGCTTGAAATTATACGGCATTTCAAAAAGATTTGTTATTGTACCGCAGGAGCCGTTTTTAAAGTCGTATGCACCGAAGTACACCTTCGGAATATGTGCGTTAATTATTGCGCCGGCACACATCGGACAGGGTTCAAGCGTAACATACAGCTCGCAGTTCCATAACCTCCAGCCTCCCAGCGCTTTACAGGCATTGTCAATTGCCTCGATTTCTGCGTGAAGAAGTGCGTTCTTTGATTTTTCACGCCTGTTTCTGCCTTTTGCTACTATTTCGTCATTTCTCACAATAACAGCACCAACAGGAACTTCACCGTCGTCATAAGCCTGCTTTGCCATTTCATACGCCGCAAGCATAAACTCGTTTACCTTGTTCATATAACCTCTAAACTTATGACGGTTTCAATTATAAATACACTCAGAACAAATATTACTCCCGGATTGATGAAAAATGCTTTCATTTTTTCTTTGAGAGTAAGCAAAATCGTAGTTTCGCTTTCACTATTCTGAATTGTTTTATCAGCTATTCTGAAAAAGTTCTTATCTTTTTTAATGAGATAAAAGAATGAAATCAAGCCGAGAATACAGAAAACAGCAATTAGAATAAAGTAAATCATCATAAAAATTCTGTCACTGAACATTTCTGTACTTTGCAGAATATCAAGCATCACAGCATAAAAATTGTTTATGAAATGAATGATAATTGACGGAATAATTGAATTTGTTTTGCAGTCAACATAAGCAAAAACCAGACCGAGAATAAATGCAAACGGAATCTGAGCAATATTTCCGTGCATTGCTCCAAAAACTATTGCAGAGGTAATTATTGCAAAAGTGTCACCGAACTTCCTTAAAGTACCCATGAATATACCTCTGAAGGCAAATTCCTCAGCAAAGGCAGGTACTATAGCGGTTGAAATAATGTAGAGAACAATTTCCAAAGGACTTGAAACATTTTCACTCATACTGACAGAATTCTGAAGTCCAAAGAACGAAAAATTAGTCTGTACCATATCCGAAACGGTGTTTGCAACCATCGCAACAGCCATTCCGACAAATACTAATGCCCATAATTCTTTTTGACGGACATAGTTTGTTTTAATAGTTTCCGACATACTTCTGCCTGAAAACAGAAAGTAAAACAGTCCCGGAATGAAGGCTGAAAAAACCGAAATAAAAATTTCAAGATAAAATGTTGTGACAGTATCAATAGACGTAAGCGATGTTGCTCCGAAAATCACTCCAAAAGCGATTGATGTTGCATACATAGATGCAAGATACGCAAAGGCCAAAAAGCCCAAACCGCTCGATGTCTTTTTTATTGCACGTTCCTGACAGAATCTTAAATAATTCTGTCTGTTAAAATTCGGTGTTGTATTATATATCATTATTTATCACTTCCAATTTTAATATTTTAACATACAAACTGCGATAATTCAAGGAAAACCGATAAACTAAGTTTCTATTCAACAGCTTTAGTCGTTATAAATTGACACTAAATAATTATTGTGCTAAAATTTAATGGAGAATATATATTTTCAATAAGGAGGGGTAAGATGCAAAACAGTGACGTCACCGTTGTAAGTGCCAAACGAGGACTTTTTAGCCTTAATTTAAAAGAGCTTTGGAAATACCGTGATCTTGTGATTCTTTTTGTTAAACGTGACTTAAAGAATGTATATAAGCAGACAGTTCTCGGACCTCTCTGGATAGTTATAAATCCGTTCCTCTCTACGTTTGTTTTTACCGTTATTTTCGGAATTATTGCGAATATTTCCACTGACGGTATTCCGCAGTTTTTGTTTTATATGTCGGGCAATATTTTATGGTCTTACTTTTCTAACTGCTTTAATCGTGCCTCGTCTACTTTTCTTAGTAATGCAAGAATATTCGGTAAGGTTTATTTTCCACGTCTTGTAATGCCGTTGTCCGGAATAATCTATAACTCCATTACTTTCCTTGTGCAGTTTGTTATGTTTTCAATTCTTGTGGCGGTATATGCATTTACTGGGGCGAACGTTCACCCAAATCTTCTTGTTCTTGCATTGCCGGTTCTTCTGATACATATTGCGTTTCTGGGTACGGGTACGGGTCTGATTATTTCATCTCTGACAACAAAGTATCGTGATTTAAACGTTCTTGTGTCCTTTGGCTTAACACTCTGGATGTACCTCACGCCTGTTGTATATCCCGTTTCACAGATTCCCGAAAGTTTTCGCTGGATTATGCTTTTAAATCCTGTTGCGCCCATTGTTGAAACTTTCAGATTTGCTTTCCTCGGAAGCGGCAGCTTTGAGTGGATTTATCTTTTGATAAGCGCTGTTGTAACTGCTGTAATTCTGATATTAGGTATGATAGTGTTCAATCAGGTAGAAAAGAATTTTATTGATACGGTCTGAAAAATGAGAGAAAATTGTGTAATTAAAACTGAAAATCTTACAAAAGAATATAAACTCGGAGTAATCGGTTCGGGCACTTTAAGGCACGATTTGCAAAGTTGGTATGCACGAAAAAGAGGGAAAGACGATCCTAATCTTAAAATAGGTTCAAATCACTATAGTGCAGGCGACCGTTTTCTTGCTCTTGATTCCCTTGATATTGAAATTGACAGGGGAGAAAGAGTAGGCATAATCGGCGCAAACGGCGCCGGAAAGTCGACCTTTCTAAAGCTTTTGTCACGAGTAACTTCTCCTACAGACGGAGAAATCAGGTTCAGAGGCAGAATAGCTAGTATGCTTGAAGTAGGAACGGGATTTCACGGTGAGCTTACCGGCAGGGAGAATATTTATCTTAACGGCGCAATCCTCGGAATGAGCAAAGCAGAGATAACGGAAAAAATCGACAAAATTATTGAGTTTTCCGAGTGCGAAAAGTTTATTGACACTCCTGTAAAACGCTATTCCTCGGGAATGTTTGTTAAGCTTGCATTTGCTGTAGCAGCTCACCTTGACGCTGAAATTCTCATAATGGACGAGGTGCTTGCTGTAGGTGATATGCAGTTTCAGAAAAAATGCATTACTAAAATGCGCGAGCTTGCACTGAATGAAAACCGTACTGTTCTTTACGTCTCCCACAATATGAATACAATCAGGGAGCTTTGCAACAGATGCATAGTGCTTGACCACGGTAAGAAGATTTTTGACGGAGACGTTGAAAACGCAATTAAAATTTATCTCGGTGGAGAACTGGACGATTTTGCTTTTTATGACTATAACGGATGTCATAAAGAGCCTTGCAAGCGTAATGACGTTGAGCTTTTACGAGCAGGCTACTACGGTAAGACCGACAATTTGTTTTATAATGAAGAATTTATGCCGCTTGAGCTTGAGTGGCAGAATAACAATGATATTCACAATCTTTGCCTGCGTGTTGAGGTAAGTGATTACAGGCGTTTCCCTGTTACCGCTTTTGTTATTGAGGACTTTTATTCCGGAAAAAAGGGCGAAAAGGTATCAATGCGTTTTAAACTGAATATTTCCAGAATTGCCAAGGGCGGATATTACACCCGCTATGTTTTCTATAACAGAAAAAGCGATACTTTACCATTTGAAAGTGTTGAAATAGCAAAAGGTCTTCGTTTTCGCAAAAGAATGTCTGAACAAAACGAAAATAGATGGCAGAAGGCATGGGGAAGTGTAATAATGGACGAAATTGAGCTTGATGATACAAATTAACAGATACATAAAATTAACGGCTGCTTACCTTTAAAGTAAACAGCCGTTTTAGTTATTAATAATTTATTCAATTCCGAGAAGTTCTTTTGAAGATTTCACAAGGGATTCGCAGATAGCTTCTGCATCTGCTTTGTCAGAACCGACAGCAGTAATGTAGAGCTTTATTTTCGGCTCAGTACCGCTCGGACGGATAATAACAGCATTGTCGCCTTCAAGATTGAGTGAAATAACGTTTGACTTCGGAAGATTGATGTCGTTGTTTTCACCTGTCTTAATGTCAGTTTCTTTTTTAAGCAGGTAGTCGCAAACCTTTACAACCTTATATTTATCAACAGCTTCTGGCATATTATCTCTTACACTGCTCATAATATCAGACATTTTCTGCATTCCGGCAGCGCCCTCAAATTCAAATGAGTAAGTTTTGTTGAGATAATAGCCAAACTCATCATAAAGACCGTCAATTACTTCTGCAAGTGATTTGCCTTGCTTTTTGTAGTAAGCAGCCATTTCACAAACGAGCATAGAAGCAACAACAGCGTCTTTATCTCTTACATAAGTACCTGAAAGGTAGCCGTAACTTTCCTCAAAACCGAAGAGGTAACGGTTTTCCTCATGATTCTTTTCAAGATTTAAAATAATTTCACCGATATACTTAAATCCGGTGAGAACATTTTTAAGCTCACAACCGTATTTTTCGCAGAGCTTGTTAATGAGCTTAGTAGTAACAATTGTTTTAACAACAACAGGCTTTTCCGGAAGGGTACCATTGGCCTTTTTGCATGAAAGAATGTAATTTGTCAACATTACGCCGTCCTCGTTACCGGTAATCAAACGATAGCTGCCGTCATAATCCTTGACTGCAATACCTACTCTGTCTGCATCAGGGTCAGTAGCAAGCAGAAGGTCAGGCTGCTCTTTTTCGCAAAGTTCAAGACCTTTTGCAAGAGCCTCTTTGATTTCGGGATTGGGATAGGGGCAGGTTGTGAAGTTGCCGTCGGGGAGCTCCTGCTCCTTAACAACAGTTACATCTGTTACGCCGATTCTGTCAAGAATTTTTCTTACAAGCTTATTGCCTGCACCGTTAAGAGGTGTGTAAACAACCTTTAAGTCAGCGTCTTTACAGATTCCGGGATTAACTTGCTGTTCCATAACCTTGTCAAGGTATGTTTCATAAACGCTTTCGTCAACATATTCAATCATTCCCGATTTTAATGCTTCATCAAAATCAACTGTTTTAACATCATTAAAAATATCAAGCTTACAGATTTCGTCATATACAGCTGTAGCGGCAACGTCAGTCATCTGACAACCGTCCTCGCCGTAAGCCTTGTAACCGTTATATGCAGCAGGGTTGTGACTTGCAGTTACCATAATTCCAGCCTGACATTTAAAATAACGTACAAGATATGAAAGTACGGGAGTAGGCTGGAGCTCTTTGGTAATGTAAACCTTGATTCCGTTTGCAGCCAGTACTCTTGCGGCTTCAATCATAAACAAATCAGCTTTAATTCTGCTGTCATGAGAAATTGCAACAGAACCCTTGCCGTATTTATTAAGAACATAGTTTGCAAGTCCCTGAGTAGCCTGACGTACAACATAGATATTCATTCTGTTTGTGCCGACGCCTATAATACCACGCAGACCTGCAGTGCCAAACTTGAGCGAAGTGTAAAAACGCTCGTAAATCTCATTTTCATCATTTTTTATGCTTTCGAGTTCAGCAATTAAGTCTTTATCTTCTACAGCATTCTTACACCATTCATTATATGCCTTCATAATTTCCATAAAAATACCCCCGAGAATAGTATTTGGTATGTGCTAACAAATATCCGAAAACCCTTATTTTCAGATTAAGCACTATTAAATATACCATAAAACAGTAAAAATTACAAGTTTCATATTGCTGATAATTATGTGTGACGGCTGTTTATTTTAGTTAATTTTCTCAAGTTTATAGCTTATTTCATTTTCTTCAACGGAATATCCGCTTGCCGATGCGTCACTATATATGTTTGTAAAATCCCATTCGGAATCTTTCGGGATATAAATGTATTTCGGAATTTCTTCGGGATTTACACCGTAGTAAGTCCTTAATCTTTCAACACTTGAATTATTTTCTCCCGAAATCCACGCTGATAATGTTCCGTATGGAAACTCTGTAGCAAGATAACACCATGTTTTTGCCGTTAGGAAAAGAATTTTATCTTTAGGTTTGCTTTTATAATACTGCAAGTCGCTGTAAATCTGCTCATAAGTATTACAGTTATTCGCATTTGTGTATATTCCCTTTGCAGGACCGTTCTGAATCTGAGAAGTCAGGTTGCTTGTGTTGCCTGATTCCCAGAAACAGTGTTCAGCCTTGACTGTAATCTGAAAAGCGCCCTGAAGGAAAATCATAAATGCAACAAACAGGAAACTTCCTCTTTTTACCCAGACAGCATACTCTATATTATCCTGTGATGTTTTCATTTCTCTTAAGAGCTGTGCAAGGAATACGTAGCTTGCAATATTAGAAGAAGTAATTACCATTGAAATTACGTAGAAATACTGATTTGATGAGAAACAAATCGCAAATGAATAAATTATACCGAGTACAAATAAGCTTGCAAAAAGCGGTTTCGGTTTGTTTTCGCAAAGAATATATGACGTAATACCTATGAAAATCAGCGGGAACATTATTGCATTGTAGGTTGCATATGTAAGCTGAGGGAGCAGCAATACATAGCAGAAAATAACAATTGCCGTTGTAACAATAAGGTAAAGTGAACGGTGATATTTGCGTTTGCGGTCAATTATCATAATCAGCATAATTGCAAGGTAACTGAACAACGCAATTTTAAAGTGGCTGTGGCAGTTGTATATTGAACTAAAGTACATACTAAACCTTGTACCAAGCGCAATCTGAGGATGCTCAGGGTCGGTCATAAGGTAGGGAAGATACTCAATAATTTCCTTCACGCTTACCCTTGTGAGCGCAAAAATCAAAAATACAGCGGCAAGGGCAAATATTCCTATGCTAAAAAACAGAAAAGTCTTGCCTGCGAACAGCTCGCTTTTTAAAATGAACTTTGTGTCCTTGTTTTTGATAAATGTGTGAATCAGTACACATATTCCGTAAAGTATATACGCAACAGCAAGATACGGACAGCACAGCACTGCTGCTGCAAACACAACTCCGCTTATAATAAGAGGAAGTTTCTTTTTATAGCTTGCCGTTCCCATTATTACACCAGCAAGCGTAACAAAGTCAAGCCCCATAGTGTTATAGCTCATAGCCATAATATCATATGGTGTAAATATAAAGTAAAGAACCGATGCAAAAACAGAAACATATCCGTATTTTCTGATTCTCAAATAAATAATAATTGAAACGGTTGCGTGGAAGATAATATAAAGCACTCTTGCAGCAAGGATTATTCCCTGAGTAGAACCTGTAATTGTAGTGAAAAGCCATACAAAAGGCATAAGAAGAAATCCCGAAAGCTGTGATAGATGCCATTCGTCTTTTATCAGTGCATCGCCCATATTGAATCGTTGGGGAACAGTAAGGTAAAACGCTTCGTCGTTTCCTCCAAAGCCGTAAACGCACTTCCAGAATGCAAATATTAGACCGCCAGCCATAAGCGCAATAAACAAATAATCCTGCCATTTGTATTTATCAGTTCGCTGACGCTGTGCTTTGATGAATTCTACAAGCTTTTTAAAGAGTATCTGAATATATTTTGCAGCAATATTCAAAATTGCAGAAGCCAGCATAGAGCATACAAAAACAATCGGAACAGCTACAAAATAAAACGGAAGTCTGTCTGTCATAGGATTGATTTTTGCGTTAAGAACAGGATAAACGAGCATATCAAATATGTATGAGATGAGATAAATTCCAAGCGCCAGGTCGGAAACTTTCCATAGCACAAACTTAACTTTTTCATTCATATTGTCCGTCTTTATTCTGCTTAGCAGTACAAACAACAAAACAGAAAGCACATAAGGCTCAAATCCGTACCAGTAAACATATCCGCCCGATTTAAAAGTAGTACCGTAGCTTCTGTAGAAGTTAAATGTACCGAATATAAGAATTGCAAGCAAGAACAGCACAAGCGTACTGCTTGTTTTAAGCTTTATTCCGTACTCACGGATATAGCAACCCGTAAAGTAGTATGTAATCGGGTAAATGCCCATCCACCAACTTGGAATAAGCTTTGCAAATGTATCCGAAGTTTTGGGGTCCGACCACCACGCAGGGTTGTCAAAATTGAAAATGTTGAATACAGTCGGAATAATTGTAAGAAAGACAAGAGTCAGTACAAGCACTTGTTTCTGCCTTTTATTTTTGAGTTTGTTGTAAGCAAGATTAAGAAATGGAATGAGCAGGAACAAACCGATATACATTTCAATGTACCACGAGTAGTTTGCACCTGTAAAGTCAAGTGTGCCAAAAATAAACGCTTTCAGCGTAAAAGGCTCATTGTCGTGTATAGTCTTAAAAATCATACAGGCAAGAGTAGCAAGTACAAAGATAATCAGCGTCTTAGATATGCCCGAATAATACTTTCTGCTCAGAGTTTTATGACTCATCAGATAACCCGTAAGAATCATAAAAAGAGGAACGCAAACAGAGAATAACGTGCGCATAAGTACCATTATATACATTGGCACGCCTTCTACAGTTTGGCTGTAAAATCCGTTGTGTAAAAAGAAATGAACCGAAAGTACAGTAAACGCAGCAACTATTCGTATTATGTCCATAGCGGCATTTCTGCTTTGTAATTTTTTAATATCCATTTTTATATCCTCTCAAAAAAACTGTATATATAATTCTAACATATTTTTGGATTTTTTACAACAAAATATTAAAAAATGTATTAAATTATGTAAATAAATTTAATTTTTCAGTATGCTAAAACTGCTACGAATAAATTGATTATCCGTAGCAGAGTTAAACTAAAATATTAACTTGTTTTACATTGGTTGTGTTTGCCGGATTTTTTGTCTGAAAGGCGTTTTTTTATGCCGGTTAATCCTGAAGTAATAAAGTCAAGTCCGTCAACAGCCACAAGTATAAACAAGGGTGTAAAATTATAAAGGTATCTTGAACGTGTTTCCCAGATTAAAAAGAAAATAAACGCCGCAAAAATTATCCCTTTGAATAATGTCAGAATATTTACATCAGGTTTGATACAACCTTTCAGTATTGACATAAGAATCAGGAAAATGAGCAATAGCTGGAATCCGTTGCTGTAGATAAAGAAGTACAGATGATTTTCACCCTCAGTAAGAACAAAGGAGTGGAGAATATTTTCTCTTTTACAATCCTCAATATGATGTGAGATATAGTATGTTCCGTCCTCCCATGTCCATACTGCCTTATTGAAAATATGCTCAGTAAGTCCGTCTGCTCCGAAGTTTTCAATCCTGTTCTTAATTTCTTTTATATTTGCTTCCTGTTTTTCTGCTTTTGTTTCAAAGCTGTTTGTATAGTTACTGTCCTTTAGGTTATAATGACCTAAGCCTTTCAGTCCCATCATAATCCAGTGAGTATAGGGGTATTCATATCTGTCCGACTGCTCCTCGGTAACTATGCCCATACTGTTGAAAGCAACCGTATAGATTGCACCAATTGAGCCAAAACCGGCAATAACTGCAAGCACAATACACAAAACCTGCTTGATATTCATTTTAAGAAAAACGTAAATCAGAACAGCGGCAATCAGAATTATAAGACTGCCTTTTAACTTGTAGCCTAAAAATACCAATACCCCGCTTACAGCAAACAATACATATTTTTGAATTTTCTTTTCCGATTTAACTGCAACAACAAAAAGGTATATTGCACCTATGCAAAAAGGCATAGAAAGCGAGTCAGTGTAGTAATAGGGAACATAGGTGTAAAACGGTGCAAACAGAAAACAGAGCAAAAGAACAAAAATCGCTTTTCTGTTGCCGAATATCTTACTTGCGGTAAAAACGGTGAGAAGAACAGATACATTAATCGCAAAAGCATTGATAAATACGGGAACAAGAGAAGGAACGTAGCCAAAAATAAGAGTGCATATTCTGTAAACAGCCGAAAGTAATAATACAAGCGCTAAGTTGTTCGGGTATCTGATTAAATATACACTGCCGTTTTCGCAGTCCTTCTGAATCAAATCAAAATTACCCGTTGCCCCGAAATCACGTGAATATTTTTCAATATACTGCATATCGGTAACAGGGTTCATCTGCAAAAAATATCCTGACAAAAGCTGGAGACCAAGAAGTACTCCGACAGAAGCAAAAATGAAGATTACAACCTGTTTATCACTGATTTTAGGTTTTGAACGCAAGTTAGAATGATTGTTATATTTCTGTAAAAGAATATAAACAGCAGAAAAAATCAAAAGCAGTACAATAAAGAAAATAACAACATAAGTTCTTTCAGTTGCAGAATATCCTATTTTATTGTTTTCATATCCTGTCAGGATGATTCCGACAAAAACAATACCGAACAGCACGAAAAAAGCTATGTGAAAAATTCTGTTAAGTATTGCAGATAACTTATTTGAATTCATCAGTCCTCAAGAAACTCCTCTACAATAAATCTCGGACGCTGTTTAGTTTCAAGATAAATTTTTCCGATATATTCGCCGATAATTCCGATTGCAAGAAGCTGAAGACCGCCGATTGCCCAGATTGAGCACAAGGTACTTGCCCAACCGGTTGTTGCGGCACCGACAAAGAAGCTTACGAGTGAATAGATAATCATAATAATGCTGATTGCAAATACAATACCGCCGAGCCAGGTAATCATTCTTATAGGCTGAATACTGAGAGAAGTAATACCTTCCCAGGCAAGAGCGAGCATTTTCTTGAGCGGATATTTGCTTTCTCCTGCAAGACGCTCTGAACGCTCATATGTAACTACATCGGACTTATAGCCGATAAGCGGAACCATACCTCTTAAGAAAATGTTTGTTTCCTTGTAGAGCGAAAAAGCTTCGAGTGCACGTTTGCTCATAAGTCTGAAATCTGCGTGGTTAAAAATAACCTTTGCGCCCATCTTGTTGAGAATTTTATAGAAAGCCTCAGCAGTAAAGCGCTTAAAGAATGTATCTGTTTCACGCTTTGAACGAACGCCGTAAACAACGTCGCATCCTTCTTCGTATTTCTGTACCATTTCATCAAAGGTGTTGATGTCGTCCTGTAAATCTGCATCAATTGAAATTACAGCGTCAGCCTTATCCTTTAAAGTCATAAGACCGCACAAAAGCGCATTCTGATGACCTCTGTTGCGGCTGAGCTTAATTCCCTGAAAAACAGGATTTTCTTTGTGAAGCTCTTTAATAATGCTCCAGGTTTTGTCCTTTGAGCCGTCGTCAATAAATACAATTTTACTGTCAGAGGTTATTTTGCCTTCAGCCATCATATTGTCATACTTGTTTAAAAGCTTTCCGGCAGAATCTCTTAATACTTCTTCCTCGTTATAGCAGGGAATAGCAAGATAAAGTTTAGTCATAATATCCTCCATTTTTTCAGCCATATCCAAATAAAACACTATAAATATGAAAATTTTCTAATATGACTTGTATTAAATCATTATAATTATAGTTCTGTTATAATATATTGTCAAGAATTTATCAATTTTGTAATTTAATTTCGCAAATTTAAAAAATACTCTTGTAAAGAAAAACCAATTGTATTATAATATCAAGTGTTAATAACCTTATGGAGGTAGTTTTATGTCACAGAAATCAATAGCAGTACTTACAAGCGGCGGCGATGCTCCCGGAATGAATGCAGCTGTCAGGGCTGTAGTTCGTGCAGGTATTAATAAAGGTTTAAAGGTTTACGGTGTTTACCGTGGTTATAACGGATTGCTCAACGGCGACGTTCAGGAGATGAATCTCAGAAGCGTGTCCGACATCATCGGCAACGGCGGTACAATGCTCTATACAGCAAGAAGTGAAGAATTTGCTACTCCTGCTGGAATTCAGAAAGCAGCTGATTTTTGTAAGAGCCTTGACATTACAGGCGTTGTTGTAATCGGCGGTGACGGTTCTTTCAGAGGTGCAAGAGCACTTACAAACGCAGGTGTAAATTGTATCGGCGTTCCCGGTACTATTGATAACGATATTGCCTGCTCAGAATATACAGTAGGATTTGATACGGCAATGAATACGGCTCTCCAGATGGTAGACCGCATCAGAGATACAGCTCAGTCACACGATCGTTGCTCAATTGTTGAGGTTATGGGCAGACGCTGCGGTGATATTGCATTGCAGACAGGTATTGCTACAGGTGCTACTGCAATTCTTGTGCCCGAAGTTCAATACAATATTGAAAGAGATGTTATCGCAAGAATTATTAATACTCAGAAAACAGGTAAAAAGCACTTTATCATAGTTGTTGCAGAGGGCGTAGGCGGTGTTGTAGATCTTGCAAAGTATGTAGAACAGCGCCTTGGCATTGAAGCAAGAGCTACCGTCCTCGGACATGTTCAAAGAGGCGGTTCGCCCACTCTGCGTGACAGAGTTGTTGCAAGTGAAATGGGATACAAGGCTGTTCAGCTTCTTGAGCAGAACATAGGAAACCGTGTTGTCGTAATGCAGAACGGCAAAATCGTTGACCTTGACATTAACGAAGCTCTTGATATGCCGCGTGTATTTGACAAAGAACTTTATAATATTGCAATGTCAATTTCAATCTGATTTATTTTTAGATTTTTTGTTTTTTTCTTGGGCGGACTATGTTCGCCCTTGATTTTTACTTTACAGAAACAGCTTTGAAACGTTTGGACAAAACAGTTTTGGTAATATAAAACTTTTTGCCTTAATTGCGTATCGAGGCACTCGACTTACCCGAAAGGATTAATTACTATGCTTTTCGATTCACAAAAACTAACAAACGGATTGATTATTTATTCAGCTTTGATATCTGATTTTGAAAAGCTTGATTTTAAAAACGACGCACTTGCCGGAGTGCGTGCAAATTATTTTAATTCAAATAAACAACCACAGTACGATAAGTCTGAAATTTCTTTAGAAGAAAAAACATATAATATATCTTATCGTATGAGTGAAAATGAACCTTTATCGTGGAAAATAACACGAAACAATCAACCTTTTCAGTCTGTAAAAAAAGCGACCGGCGGCGTTTACAGTGTTATTTTTTACAGAGAAAACGGAATAATATATAAGAGGTCTTTTTTTGATAAGGCTCATAACTGGCTGCGTACAGAGTATTACGACAATTATTACGAGAATGTTAAAGTTGCCGTTGTTACACCGAAAATTATAAAGGGAATTACAGCTTTACAGCTTGAAAGAATAAATATTGACGGGGAACACAATTATTCGGTTCTGTATCCGTCTGAATCCGTGCCGATGAAAAAATGCGCTGGATTGATTTATTCAAATGTCGGTATGCTCTGGTATGACGAAATTTTCAGACCGGAAGATTTGCCTGTTGAAAATTCGTCCTCTGATGATAATGAAAACTCTGGGTTTATGTTCAATAACACTGATGAAATTTTTGAATTATCACAGACAGCCGATTCTCTGAACATGGCAGATGCGGAATATCTTGATGAAACGACCTGTAATTCTACTGAATCTGAGAATACTTCCGAGAAAAAAACTGACAAAAAGGAAAATGAGCAAAGCTATTCAGCTTACGATAAAATTGCGAGTATTCTCTCTGAGGCTCATAAAACGAATAAGGATTTGTTCGGAGAAATAATAAATCAGACTTCAAGTGATTTTTATGAGCAAGAGAAAGCTGACGAAATATCAGAGGATTCTGTTGCGGAAGCAGAATCGGAAGATACTAATTCAGAAGAAAGTGAAGAAAATACCGGACACGTTTCAGAAAATCCCGATAGTAATTTTGTTGTTGACGAAACACAGGAAGAATATGACAGCAAGGAAAATCCCGATTGTGATGTAATAATTCACACTAAATCGGGGAGATATGCATATTTCGGAGATGTTGACGAAAACAATAACAGAACGGGACGTGGCAGAACTGTTACTCCGCAGGGGCTTACTTCCTACGACGGTGAGTATCTTGATGACCAAAGAAACGGATTTGGTGTTTGTTATTACAAAGAGGGCAATATAAATTACGTCGGAAACTGGACAAACGGCAAACGAGAGGGCTGTGGCGTCGGTTATCGTCTGAGTGACGGTACGATGCATGCCGGAAAGTGGAGTGATAATTCTCCCGACGGTTGCGGTGCAAGATTTGATTCCGAAGGTAATTTTATTGATGTTTGTTTTTACACCGCCGGAAAGCGAAACGGCAAGAGCGTATCCTTTGATGAAAACGGCAGAGTTATAATTAAAAACTGGGTTGACGGAGAACTTGTTTCCGAGTTTGCAGTAGACGATGAGGCATAATCTATGGAAAAAATCAATGAAACACTAATAAAAATGATGCCTACTGTTCTGATGCTTAT
Source organism: uncultured Ruminococcus sp. (assembly GCA_902766885.1). Classification (GTDB taxonomy): domain Bacteria; phylum Bacillota; class Clostridia; order Oscillospirales; family Acutalibacteraceae; genus Ruminococcoides. The sequence continues at coordinate 22,946 of CACXFS010000034.1, forward strand.
TGCAGTAATTGTAATCGGATTCGTTGCAGCAAAGCTGATAATAAGATTACTTAAAAATATTCTTAACAAAACAAATATTGAGCACACAGCGGTCACATTCATTGTGTCGCTTGTTAAAGTACTGCTTTACATAATCATAGCAATAACAGCACTCGCAACTATCGGCGTTAACGTAGCTTCTCTCATAACTGCTGTAGGTGCGGCGGCATTGACAGCAGGACTTGCGTTGCAGGACAGTTTAAGCAATCTCGCAAGCGGTATGATTATTCTGTTCAATAAACCTTTTGTTGCAGGTGATATACTTGAATTTGAGGGGATAAAGGGAAGAGTAGAGAATATCAAAATTTTCTTTACTACAATTCATACCCTTGATAACAAGACTGTTACTATTCCTAATTCACGTCTTACTTCAAATAATGTTGTCAACTGCACAATGGTTGATAAACGCAGGGTGGATTTGAAGTACACAATCAGCTATGATGATGATATTTCAAAAGTCAAGGGACTCATTTATACACTCATTTCTACAAATGATAAAATAATTAATGATCCCGAGCCTGCTGTTCATGTGGGTGAACACCTTGACAGCGGTGTTGAAATTATTGTTATGGTCTGGACTACACCCGACGATTACTATGATGTTTACTATTTTATGCAGGAAAATGTTAAACTCGTTTTTGATAAAAACGGAATCACTATTCCTTATCCGCACGTTGTTGTAAAAAATCAAAAGTAAATTTTGTATAAACTGTTATCAACGGTAAATAATAATGGTGTCGTATCAACGGCACCATTTTTTATATATAAGGATGATTGCTATGAAAAAATTATTATTATTAATCTCAGCGGCAGCAATTCTTGTTTTATCATTTGTTGGCTGCGGTATGGGAAATGCTGTATCTGACGCCGCTTCAGGTGTTGGTAATGCAGCGTCAGACGTTGCAAGCGGAGCAGGTTCAGCTGCAAGCGATATTGCAGACGGTTCGGTGACTGACCGTGACGGAGTTATCGGCAACGAAAACGAAACAAAGAACAACACACAGGATAATACAAAGAACAGCTCAAATAACAATTCTCAGAAAAACACACAAAATTCAACTAATGCAACAAAACCGTCTGATGAGCTTGTTTAATTACGCTGAACGGAAAAATTTACAGTATTTAAGCCTCGTATAAGTTCTGCGAGGCTTAAATACTATGTTTAAATTTTATACTGCCTTTTCAAGTTCACATTTTAACTGACGTATGATTTTCTTTTCGAGTCGAGAAATATAAGATTGAGATATTCCGAGTTTATCAGCAACCTGCTTTTGTGTATGCTCTTTTTTGCCGTTCAGGCCGAAACGCAGTTCCATTATCAGACATTCACGTTCACCGAGCTTTGAAACAGCATTCAGTACAAGCTTTTTTTCAAGCTCATTTTCTATATTAATATTAACGGTATCGGGTTCGCTGCCGAGAATATCACAAAGCAGAAGTTCATTTCCGTCCCAGTCAGTATTCAGCGGTTCATCAATTGAAATTTCATTTTTAAGCTGCGAAGACTTTCTGAGAAACATAAGGATTTCATTTTCAATGCATCTTGAGGCGTAAGTTGCAAGCTTGATGTTCTTTTCGGGTGAAAAAGTATTAACTGCCTTAATTAGTCCTATTGTACCGATTGAAATCAAATCCTCTGCTCCTGCGCTGGGTGATTCAAACTTCTTAGCAATGTAGACAACAAGCCTCAGATTGTGCACAATCAGCGGTTCTCTTGCACTTTCATCTCCATCCATAATTTTTTGCATTACTTTATTCTCCTCATCTTTGGTGAGCGGAGGCGGAAGTGTTTCGTTTCCGTTGATATAGAATACTTCATTTTCTGACAAAAACAACATTTTAATTCTGTATAGGAAATTATGTATAAGCATTGCTGACCTCTCATTCAATATTTTTTGAAATTTCATACGGAATCAATGCCCGTATGTCACCTTTGATAACATTTTTGCATATACCTATATATACATCTTTGATTTCAACTCCGTTAATTTTAATTATATCGGGCTTAAATCCCTTTAATATTCCTTTACCTCCCAGACTGTTAAAAGGTATTATCCTTGTGTTTTCATCATTAGGAATACATCTGTCAAGTAAATCTTCTTCTGCAATTATTACGTAATCACCGGAAAAAGGTTCTTTGACATTACATCCGCTGTCAATTTTTGCACTGAATACAACAGACTTTTCCGATAAATTAATTTCAACATTACAAATACCACCTCCACATACACCTTTCGTCAACCTTTTTATAAGTTTGAGAATATAATAGCAGGCAAGAGTAAGAATAATAAGAACAACGGGGGAAATATTAAAGTAAACGGTGTCATTGTATATTTCCAACCCTTTTGGTTTAAAAGCCGTATATATGAATATCATTATTCCGCAAAATGAAAAGGAAATAAAAAAGTAAACTGCTACCCGTTTGATATAACTTTTTAAGCTGCATTTTCCGAAGGCTGAAAAAACTATTGCAGCGGCAGAAACTATGTCAAATATGATGTTTATTCCGAACGGAAGCTCAGGCAGTAATGCGGCAAGACTGAAAAGTCCGCCGAGTAAGCTTCCAAAAATCATTCTGCGGTATGATGTTCCAAGATGAAGAAACTTCTTTGTACAGAGAATTATAAAAAAATCAATGAAGATATTCACCGTAATCAATACGTCAATATAAACTGTTCTCATTATTTTCACCCCTTATAAATTATTGCACAGCCGCAAAATAATAAATGTCAAAATATGTACAGGAGGTAAAATTATATGTTGGTGGGAATTATAATAGGAATGTTCATCGGAGCTTTTGTTGGTGTCAGTATAATGTGTCTGTTTTACTACACCAAGGATTGATGCCGGACGCATAAATATGTATTTAGTATGAAAAAAGCCGACTCAATTGAGCCGGCTTTACATATATTATTATAGTTTTATTTTTATGACTTAAGATTTCTTTTACCAAGGAAAACAATAGCGAGCATACCCGAACCAACGTGAGAACCGATAACGGGACCGATGTCGCAAATCTGAACTTCCTTGCACATACCCTTGATTGCTTTTTTCAGTTCAAGAGCTCCTTCTTTATTGTCGGCGTGAGCAACAAAAACAATGTTATCCTTATTATTCTCTCCGTCACGTTCAAAATGCTTGACAAGTGTGGGGATGATGTTGCTTTTACCTCTGATTTTACCAACGTTAACAAGACGTCCGCCGTCATCAACGCTGATTAACGGTTTAATCTGTAAGGCTTTTCCGAATGTAGCAGTAACAGCAGAAATTCTTCCGCCTCTTTTAAGCTGGTCAAGATCATCAACAACAAACCAATGACTTAATTTAAGCCTTGTTTCTTCGATGAATTCAGCAAGTTCTTCAATTGAAACACCCTCAGAATACTTTTTGCCTGCAAGATATACAAGTAATCCAAGTCCTGCAGAGTCACAAAGAGAATCAATCGTTATGATTTTTCTGTCGGGATATTTTTCCTTTAAATCCTTGACAGCCATAAGACAGGTGTTATATGTTCCGCTTAATCCTGTAGATATACCCGTATAAAGAATATCTTTGCCTGCCTTTAGATAGGTTTCAAAATAATTAGTAAAGCTGTTGTAGTTAATCTGAGTGGTTTTTGAGTCAACACCTTTTTTGATTTTATCATAAAATTCATCAAGGCTCATCATTCTTGCGTCTGTATAGTGAAGATAGCACTTACCCTCCATCTGAAATTCCATAGGAAGAACTTCAACGCCGATTTCACTAACCTGCTTTTCCGTTAAATCACACGAGGCGTCCGTCATAAAAACATAATCCATATTTACATCTCCTAAATAAGTATATGATATATAAGCAAATAAATACAAATACATTTTATCAAATCAACAGCTAAAAGTCAACGAATACAATTGTTATTATATACATATATATGAAAAATAAAGGAGAGTGACTTTAGTGAACTGCCGATTTGCCGATTTGCGTCATAAAGAAGTTATAAGCGCCTGCGACGGTACACGACTGGGATTTGTAGATGATGTTATCGTGGATACAAAGACGGCTTGTGTTGTATCTTTTGTAATATTTGGTCGAATGAGTTTCTTCGGATTGTTCGGGAAATGTGAGGATTATATTATTCCTTGGGAGAAAATTCAGCTAATCGGGGAGGATACAATCATAATTTCCTGCAAAACGCCCAACCCTGTAAAAAGACAGAAAAAACGCCGTTTTCATCAAAAAAATTAAAAAAATCTACTTTCTCACTGTACGGCAAAATAAACTAAGAAAAGTAGTGAATTATGTTAAATATGCACAACGTATAATTTCTTTATGAAATTAAAGAGAAATGTTGTTACAATTTAATTACAAAGGTTACAAGCCAAAATCGGACCTTGACTTGCAATTTGACTTTTTTTGTGTTTTAATACAGTTGAAATTGTGTGTTTGATAAAATTTTAACGACTAAAGGACGTTGTACTCATTCAATAATCAATTTATTTGATTAACAATTACTCATTAATTGTTTTGGGTACAGAAATCACAGGGAGGATAAATTTTTGAGAGCGACAAAATATAAGCATTACGGAAGCGAAAGCAAATCAGAAAAGAGGGTTACTAAAACCTCAAAGCCGAAATCAGGCAAAAAGGTGAAAGCATTTTCTTTTGTCTTTGCACTTTCTCTGGCAGCAGTTGCACTTATCGTGCCTACTACAACACTTGCACCCGACGTTGACGCTTATGAAGACAGCAAAGCGGCTTCGTATTCAGTTGGTGACGCTAATGAGTTTGCAGCAGTTATTACCGATAACTGCGTAATCGAAACTACTGTGCCGTTAACCCAAGAGGAAACTACCGTAGCGCCGACAACAAAGAAAACAACAAAAGAAACAAAGCCTACTGAGTCTGCAACCGAAGCTGAAACTGATGCTGAAAAGTCAGTTGATGAAACTTCAGAGGTTGAAAAAAGCGAAAACAGTGTTGAACTTAGTGAAAATTCCGAATACAGTGAAAGCTATACGGAATATCAGGAAGAGAGCAGCAATGATTATTCCTTCAGTACAGGCAGCTATCTTATTGGCATAAGCAACCCTGATTATAACTACAGTCCTTCACCTGTTTCTCTTTCATCATATGACAGAGCAAAGCTTGAAAGACTTGTTATGGGCGAAGCAGGAAGTATGGGATACAACGGTTGTGCACTTGTTGCGCAGTGCATCAGAGATGCTATGAACCGTTCAAACACAACTTCTATTGACAGAATAATTTCCGAATACCAGTATTATGCACCTACAAATAAAGAGCCTAATCAGACTGTTAAAGATGCAGTATCTTACATATTTGATCAAAACGGCTCAGCCGTACAGCACAGAATACTCTGTTTCTATACGGGCTCAAGTAATTGGCACGAAACACAGAATTTCATTGTAGGATGCGGAAATGTAAGATTTTTCGATTTAAAAGCATAATTCAGTATTAAATATCTGTAAAAATCAAGTGTTTTTCAAAAAAAGCACTTGATTTTTTTCATTTTTATGGTATAATATATAAGCATTTCGCACGCTGATGCTTGTCGGCAGGGTGGCATAATTGCTTATTGCGCCGATAAAATCAAGGCACAGCGGAGGTTTTAACCTAAGGAGGAAATTAAAAATGGCAGTAGTTTCTATGAAACAGCTCCTGGAGGCCGGCGTACACTTCGGTCACCAGACAAGAAGATGGAACCCTAAGATGGCAGAGTACATCTTCACAGAACGTAACGGTATCTACATTATCGACCTTCAGAAGAGCGTTAAAAAGCTCGAGGAAGCTTACAACTTTGTTCGTGAGATTTCCGCAGAAGGCAAGAGCGTACTTTTCGTTGGTACAAAGAAGCAGGCTCAGGATTCCGTTAAGGAAGAAGCAGAGCGTGCAGGCGCTTACTATGTAAACGCAAGATGGCTCGGCGGTATGCTTACAAACTTCTCAACAATACGCAGAAGAATTGCTCGTTTAAAGCAGCTTCGTGCTATGCAGGAGGACGGCACATTTGACCTTCTTCCCAAGAAGGAAGTTATTAAGCTCAACCTTGAGATTGAAAAGCTTGAAAAGTTTATGGGCGGTATCAAAGATATGACAGAGATGCCCGGCGCACTCTTTATCGTTGACCCCAGAAAAGAAAGAATTGCAGTTTCAGAAGCTAAAAAGCTCAATATTCCGATTGTTGCAATCGTTGATACAAACTGCGATCCCGATGAAATCGACTATGTAATCCCCGGTAATGACGACGCTATCCGTGCAGTAAAGCTTATTGCAGGCGCAATGGCTAATGCTGTAATCGAAGGCAGAGAAGGTCAGATGGGTGCAGCTGCTGTTGAAGAAACAGAGGAAGAAACAGCTGAATAATTATAATTTAAAATTACTTTTCGAAAGGATGTATTCATAATGGCAGCATTTACAGCTCAGGATGTAAAAGCACTCAGAGAGAAAACAGGCTGCGGCATGATGGACTGCAAAAAGGCACTCACAAATGCCGACGGCGATATGGATAAGGCAATTGACTTTTTAAGAGAACAGGGTCTTGCTAAGCAGGCTAAAAAGGCAAGCAGAGTAGCTGCTGAAGGTGTAGCTTACGCTTGCACGAGCGATGACCTTTCTGTAGGCGTTGTAATTGAAGTTAACGCTGAAACAGACTTCGTTGCAAAGAACGATTCTTTTATGGATTTCGTTAAGGCTTGCGCTGAAACAGTAATGAAGCAGAATCCTGCTGATGTTGAGGCTCTTCTTGCTCTCCAGGCTGAAGGCACAACACAGACTGTTGCTGAGCTTTTACAGGAAAAGGTTCTTACAATCGGCGAGAATATTCAGATTCGTCGCTTTGAGCGTATGGAAGGCGCTTGCGTTGCTTACGTACACGCTGGCGGTAAAATCGGCGTTCTTGTAAACTTTGATACTGACCTCGCTGATAAACCCGAATTCGTTGCATACGGCAAGGACGTTGCAATGCAGATTGCAGCTCTTAACACACAGTATCTCACAGAGAAAGATGTTCCTGCTGATGTTATCGAGCATGAAAAAGAAGTTATGCGCCAGCAGGTAATCAACGAGGGTAAGCCCGAAGCAATTGCTGATAAGATTGTAATGGGTAAGATTGGCAAGTTCTATAAGGAAAACTGCCTTGTAGATCAGGAGTTTGTTAAGGATAACAAGCAGACAATCAAGCAGTACACACAGAACACTGCAAAGGCTCTCGGCGGTTCTATCGAAATCAAGAAGTTCGTTCGTTTTGAAAAGGGCGAAGGCATTGAGAAAAGACAGGACGATTTTGCAGCTGAAGTTGCAAGCATGGTAAAATAATAATTTACAATTTCATTGCTTATAAAATTCCCGCATTATGCGGGAATTTTTGCGTAATAGGACTTTTGTCAATTTTGAATATAATATAGGTGAATATTATGAAAAAAGTATCATATAAATTAAGTGCAGTTGCTTTAAGCATAATTCTTGCGGCTGCTTCAGCAGTAAGTGCAGGAGCTGCTCAGACGAACAGTGAACCTGTTTCTTCATACTCATCAGACTTCAAGCTGCTTTCGTCAACCGTTAAAATTCCTGATAATCAGATTTATTTCTCTCGCTATAACACTCCCTCAGATTCAATTTTTATTGGTTCATTCAGTGACGAGAACAACAAAAAATATTCAGTTAAGTTCTCGGAGATTATGTCAGGCGGTAAATTCTTATCGCTTCCGATGAATCAGAAGTATAAATTTTCGTTACGCTATGATTTAGGCTCAAGCGGAGGCGGCAGCTCCGACGGTACATTTCGCTCATACTCCAATACGGGAGGAACATACAGAAAGGTCAGAGTTAAGCTTTCAACCTTTCTTAACAGCGAATATGACTCAAAATTTGCTTCCGACGGCTCGGTTACTAACACAGATTCAACCTACGGCAGTCATACATTCAGATTTGGTGATGTTGATATTACTTCTGACGGAAGCAAATATTACAGCGGAATGTGCGTCAGAAGCGGTGCGGCTATAACTGCTGTAACCCCGAATTTAAACGGCGAAATTGAATTTTATGTTGATACAGCTATTGGCTCGGGTGCCAATGTATGCACTGACTTTTATACTATTTATAAGCATAATGACGGCAGAACCTCATATATAGGCGGAGGAGGAAGTACAGGTAGCTCTTTGCACGCACTCAGATTTGGTGATGCAGATTCAAGCTGCTTTGTGAATGTCAGCGACGCTACAAAAATTCAGTCTGCAATTGCAGGTGAGTGCTCATTGGATAATCTGCAAAAATTTGTTTCCGATGTAAATTTGGATAACAATATTAGTATCAAAGACGTAACCTGTATTCAGAAATATCTTGCAGGTTTAGATTATTGATGCTGAGAATATTAAAATCCCGTCGCTTCTGCGGCGGGATTTTTGCATAGTGAAAATTTTTAATAATAGAATCTTATAAATTTGATATTGTAAAAATCGCAGGTTGTCAAATCGTTTGTGTCAAGCTCATTAATCAGGATATAGTTTGAGGCAACGCCAAGTAAAAATCCTGATTTAGTAACAATTGAATTTGAGCCTACAAGAAAGTCAATGGATACTCGTCTGCCAATCTGCGTTCTTAAAAAGCCGTTTAAATATTGCATACTTTCAGCTGTAACCGGATAAGGATGCTGTATATCGGTAATTCCGTCCATAAGGCTGCTTTCAAGAGGTTGTTGAATTGTTGCGCCGTAGTCAAAGGTTGTAGCAGGGGTTGACGGAACAACATTCTGATTACTGCTTACGTTTTCCTGCAAACCTTGCTGTGTTGTTGCCTCGCTTGTGGTAGACGGGGAAGAAGTACCTGTTCTGCTAATCTGCTGATTATGATAAGCAGCAATCTGCTCAACAGACGGAATCATATATTTTTCCTGATTTACAACATTAGGAACACATCCTTGCATATTACAACCGTCTTGATTAAATCCGTAATAATCTCCCGGATTTAATCCTTGATTTAATGTTGTATTAAATGCTTCATTTGGAATAAAATTCATCGGTTGCATTGTGCCGGTGCTTGTGTTGCCTGTATTCTGATTTGCCATTATTATCACCCTTATGTTTTGGAATATGCTTGAGTAGGAGCGTAGAAGCAGTGGTCGCCGATACGGTTATAAATAACCCCGATATTTGACGGAAAATAGTTAGGGCATGTCGAAGAAAACGGATTGAAATAAAACAATGAATTCCCGACAGAACTCACCGTGTTTCCTGCAAGAGCCCAGTCAGCAATTTCATAGTGTATATCTTCGGGAACCATATTATAAATATTCTGCGGATTATATGCTCCGCCGACCGAGGTTTTTAGGCAGGTAAACTGATTTGGCTGTTCAATGATTGCTCTGACGTCACCACCGTTGCTTACTCTGGCAAATTCACCTTCGGTCGCATTTGCCCTGTTAATTATTATTGATGCGACAGCCGCCATCCCATCAATCCCTTCGCC
>CACXFS010000035.1 GCA_902766885.1 uncultured Ruminococcus sp.
GATAAATAGGTAACGTTTCGGGACGTCAAGGATGCCGTCCCCTACGGATATAGAGGAAACGTTTGAATTTCAGTCGTAGGGACACGGAGTGAGTATCCCTACGTTGACAGATGACGTAAAGTAGTATCTTGACTAAGAATCAGAAAAATGTATGACTCCCGAGATACCGAGTTTTAAATCATATCCGACTTTTATAACGGACTAAAAAATTATGGTTTACCAAATCAATAAATAAATGAAACAAGGATTTATATGATTGAATTTTTAAAAAAACACAAATATAAAATTATAGCCGCAGTATGCGCCTTAGCAGTTCTTACGGGAGCATTTCTGGCAGGTGAAAGCCTTGGCAATAATGCTCCTGCGGTTGCAAAATCTTCAACCTCAGATACTGCGATTGTAACCGAAAGAACAACAGTTTCGCAGGGCAAAAATGATAGTACTTCTCCGACTGAAAACTCAACAAAAGCAACCGATAAGGGTAAGTCTAAGCAGTCGACTACTGCTCCGACAAGTATCTCTCAGGCTAAAAGCGAGCAGTCGGCTGTATCAAATCAAACAAGCAAATCATCAAGTTCTTCTTCGAGCGCATCATCAAAATCAAGCTCGCAGATTACACAATCATCAAGCACAAAACAGGATAAATACAAAACTGACCCTGTTCCCGAAGGCAAGCCACAGCCTGTGGAGCCGCAGGAACAGGAAATAACCGACAACACGCTGAAATGCACTTTCTCTATTTCATGCGCAGCGGTGCTTGACAATATGGATAAGCTTGACAAGTCAAAAAGAGAGATTATCCCCGACGACGGCTGGATTTTAGAGCCTGTTACCGTTACATTTAACGAGGGAGAGTCGGTATTTGATGTCCTCAAGCAGGTGTGTAAGGACAATAAAATTCAGCTTGAATTTTCCTTTACCCCAATTTATAATTCATCATATATTGAGGGTATAAATAACCTCTATGAATTTGACTGCGGAAGTCTTTCGGGTTGGATGTATGAAGTAAACGACTGGTTTCCTAATTACGGATGTTCAAGATATGAGGTTAAAAACGGCGATGTTATCGAGTGGCAGTACACCTGCAATCTCGGCGCTGACATAGGCGGAAATTACGCAGTAGGTGAGTAAAATATGACTGACGCATTTTCAAAATTGCACCCGACGGTAAATTTCATATTCTTTGCTTTTGTGCTTGTGCTGTCAATGTTTGTTATGAACCCCGTATGCCTTGCACTGTCGCTTGTCTGCGCTTTTGTGAATGCAGTGTATCTGAACGGCATAAAAACGGTTAAGCTCTGCCTTAAATTCATTATGCCGATGATGCTGTTGATAATCCTTATAAACCCCGTTTTTAATCATCAGGGTGTTACGATTCTCACGTATTTTCCGTGGGACAATCCGCTGACGCTTGAGTCAATTATCTACGGAATAGCGTCTGCGGCTTTGCTTTCTTCGGTGGTACTGTGGTTTTCGGTGTTCAACAGCGTGATAACTTCCGACAAGCTCGTCTATCTTTTCGGCAGAATAATACCGTCACTAAGCCTTGTGCTTTCAATGTCACTGAGATTTGTGCCGAAATTTTCGGCTCAGTTTAAAAATGTCAGAAACGCACAAAGGTGCATAGGCAGGGATATTTCCGACGGCTCGGTTATAAACCGCATAAAAAACGGAATCCGAATCATATCAATTATGCTCTCGTGGTCAATGGAAAATGCGATTGAAACTGCCGATTCAATGAAAAGCCGAGGTTTCGGTCTGAAGGGCAGAACGGCATATTCAATCTATAGATTTGACAGACGGGACTTGATTGTGCTGATTATTGTCGCTCTGCTCGGTGTTACGGTCAGCGTTTCTGCAATAACGGGCGTGATTGACTTTAACTATTATCCGTCGATAAAGGGCAACTTAACGGATGTTTTATCGTTTGTAACTTTTTTCTTATACGGAATTTTAATGCTTATTCCGACAATTATAAATGTATGGGAGGGGATTAAATGGAAGCGTTTAAGGTCAGCAATCTGACGTTTCGCTACCCCGAAACGGGAGAGGACGTTTTAAAAAACGTCAGCTTTTCTGTTAAAAACGGCGAGTTTATCACGCTTTGCGGACCGTCAGGCTGCGGAAAAAGTACGCTACTGCGGCATTTAAAACCCACCCTTGCTCCGTTCGGTGTAAAAAGCGGTGAAATATTCTTTGAAAATGAGGACATTTCATCGCTTTCGCAACGTGATTTAAGTCAGAAAATCGGATTTGTAATGCAGTCGCCCGATAATCAGATTGTCACAGACAAGGTGTGGCACGAGCTTGCATTCGGACTTGAAAGCCTTGGGTATGACAATGCAACAATACGCAGACGAGTAGCCGAAACGGCAGGCTTTTTCGGTATAGAAGGCATATTCGACAGGAGCGTTTCAGAGCTTTCGGGCGGACAAAAGCAGATTTTAAATTTAGCCTCAATTATGGCTATGCAGCCGTCGGTGCTCATTCTTGACGAGCCGACAAGTCAGCTTGACCCGATTGCTTCTTCCGAATTTCTTGCCTGCGTTTCAAAAATCAACCGTGAGCTCGGCACAACGGTAATCATTACAGAACACAGGCTTGACGAGATTTTTCCACTGAGCGACAGGGTGCTTGTGCTTGAAAACGGCGAAATCGTGTCGGACGATACACCCGAAAATACGGGCAGAAATCTGAAAAAAATAAACAGCAAAACCTTCCTTTCTCTGCCGTCGCCTATGCAAATCTGGGACAGGGTTGACCTTGGAAATTCAGATTGTCCCGTAACGGTTGCACAGGGCAGAGAGTGGCTTGAAAAATACTCACAAAATCACACGCTTTATCCGCTGTATGACGAGAAAATTCCCGAACATAAGGAGAGTGTTGCAGTTGAGCTTAAAGACGTCTGGTTCAGATATGAAAAGACATCGCCCGACGTGCTGAAAGGCTTGTCCTTCAGAGTGTTCGAGGGAGAATTTGTCGCTATCCTCGGCGGCAACGGTGCAGGAAAAACGACCGCCCTTTCGCTGATAAACGGACTTAACTCACCATGCCGAGGAGAAGTCAGGCTGTTCGGAAAAAACGTAAATGACATTAAGCAGTCGGACTTGCTCAAGGTTGCCGCCTTACCGCAAAATCCGCAGTCGCTGTTTGTAAAAAAGACGGTAGCCGAGGATTTGGAGGAAATTTTCAGCGGAGTAAAAATAAAAACCGAAGAAAAAGAAAAGCTCATGGGCTCGGTTGTTACGCTTTGCAGGCTTGAAAAACTGCTGAAAAGACACCCGTACGACCTTTCGGGCGGTGAACAGCAGAGGGCGGCGCTTGCAAAGGTACTGCTTTCAAGGCCGAAGATTCTGCTCCTTGATGAGCCGACAAAGGGGATAGACGCTGAATTCAAAGCAGTGCTTGCCGACATAATCAATACGCTTACGCAGTCGGGTGTGACCGTTGTTATGGTCAGTCACGACGTTGAGTTCTGCGCAAAATACCCTCACCGCTGTATGATGTTTTTCGGCGGCGACGTTGTGTCGCAGGCAACTCCGAGAAGTTTCTTCGCCTCAAATTCATTTTATGCAACGAGCGCAAACAGGATTTCACGCAGTATTATTGAAAACGCAGTTACGGCGGAGGACGTAATTTACTGCTGTACGGGCAAGAAAGAGCAAAGACCTCCGTCAGCTAACACCGACCTTTATGACTATAATTCCGAAGATTTTACAAAGCCGCAGAAAAAGGAAATGCAGAAATTGCCGCTTTGGAAAAAGCTCCTCGGTGTTTTTTCGGCAATTGCTTTTGTATTTTCACTGATTATAAATCTCGATTATTTGCCGGATTTAAATTCAAAAAATCTGCCGACGTGGGTAAATTTTCTCATAGTTGCAATACCTGTAGTTTTGCTTATGGTGTCGTTCGGCTCAAAATCTAAACGTCCGCTTGACGAAGTACGAGTTGACAGGCGAAAACAGAAAATTCCAAAGCGAACGGTTGCGGCGGCTGTTATGATACTGCTTGCAGTTCCGCTGACGATTTTTGTTGGTGTGACCTACTTTGAGGACAAAAAATATCTGTTCATATCACTTCTTGTAATGCTTGAATGTATGCTGCCGTTTTTCCTTGTTTTTGAGGGCAGAAAGCCGCAGGCAAGAGAGCTTGTGATTATTGCAGTATTGTGCGCAATTGCGGTTGTCGGAAGAACGGCGTTTTACTTTTTGCCGCAGTTCAAGCCCGTTATTGCAATTGTGATAATCTCGGGAATTGCGTTCGGCGGAGAAAGCGGATTTTTAGTAGGCTCGCTGACAATGCTTTTGTCAAACATAATGTTTGGGCAGGGCCCGTGGACTCCGTGGCAGATGTTTGCCTCAGGAATAATCGGTTTTTTGGCGGGAGTGCTATTCAGAAAAGGACTTTTAAGCCGCAGCAGAATACCGCTCTGCGTGTTCGGATTTGTCGCAACTGTTGTAATTTACGGCGTGATAATGAACATTTCCTCAGCAGTAATGGCGCACGCACCTATGAATTTCGAAACGATTACAACCTACCTTGCACTCGGATTTCCGTTTGATATTGTTCATGGACTCTCAACGGTTGCGTTCCTGTTCTTCGGTGCTGAGCCGATACTTGAAAAGCTCGACAGGGTGAAAACAAAGTACGGCTTGCTTTCGGTTTAGTGACTCGACACGCAATCAGGGCAGACCGATTAATATTGCAAAAGCTTTTTCTTCGACTGAACGTTTCATAGTGCTTTTCTATAAAGCAAATAAATTGCAGAGAACATTTACTGTTTTCTGCAATTTTTTTCAATTTATGTTTCTTTATTTTTACTCATAAACTTTTTATTGGAAAGAATTGGTAGAAATAATAAATTTACTTTTTGAATTTAAAAATAATAGTTGAAAGCAACGAAAAACGTGATATAATAATTTTATTAGTTTTTTTAATAAGGGTGTGGAAAATGAGGGATATAAAAAATATTGAGGAATTCCAAAGTAAAATCAAGCGAATAATAATTACCGAGGAGCAAATAAAAAAAGAGATTGAGAAAGTCGGCAAACAAATCAGCGATTCATATGACGGACGGCCTTTTTTGCTTGTCAGCATACTTAAAGGCTCTTTTGTATTTTTAGCGGATTTGTGCCGTGCAATAACCGTTCCGTGTGAAATCGGCTTTATGTGCGCAAAAAGCTATTATTCGGGTACGGTATCTACGGGTAAGGTAGAAATCACAATGGATCTTGACCGTGATATAAGCGATTATCACGTTATAATTGTTGAGGATATTATCGACACGGGAAGAACGCTAAAATATGTTGCGGAGCTTCTCAAGTCGAGAAATCCGTTGTCGCTCAAGATTGTAACCTTGCTTGATAAGCCGTCAAGACGAGTTATTGACTTAAAAGCTGATATTTCTCTGTTTACAATTCCGGATTATTTTGTAATTGGCTATGGCTTGGATTGCGACGAGTATTACCGAAATCTTCCTTACATAGCTGAATATGATGAAATGGTGGAATAAAAAGTGCTTGAAAAAGTATTCAAACTGAAAGAAAACAATACAAATGTAAAAACCGAAATAACCGCAGGAATTACCACGTTTATGACGATGGCGTATATTCTTGCAGTTAACCCGAGCATTCTCGGAGATGCGGGAATGGACTCTACAGCCGTACTTCTTGCAACGTGTATTGCATCGTTTATCGGTACTGCATGTATGGCGCTTATGGCAAATATGCCGTTTGCGCTTTCAGCCGGTATGGGACTTAACGCATATTTCACATATACCGTTGTACTTGGTTTCGGTTACAGCTGGCAGGTAGCTTTGCTTGCCGTATTTATTGAAGGTCTGATTTTTATTGTACTGTCGCTTACCAATGTAAGAGAGGCAATTTTTAATTCAATTCCTCTGTCGCTCAAGCACGCAGTATCTGTTGGTATCGGATTGTTTATCGCCTTTATCGGTCTTCAGAACGCAGGACTCAGCATTAACAACGATTCAACACTCGTGACAATTGTAAGCTTTACAGATAATTTTACAACTTCCGGAATTTCTGCATTACTCGCAATAATCGGCACATTTCTTATTGCAGTTCTTTACATTAAGAAGGTTAAAGGCTCAATCTTAATCGGCATTCTTGCAACATGGATTCTCGGCATTATCTGCCAGCTTACAGGACTTTATGTTTCGACTCCCGACGCAGGATATTATTCTCTTATTCCAACGTTTGCAATGACTGATTTTACAAAGCTCGGTGAAACCTTCGGTCAGTGCTTTAATGTTGATTTAGGCAGTGTGGGAATTGTTAATTTCATTATCGTTATTTTCTCATTCCTGTTTGTTGATATGTTCGATACGCTCGGAACACTAATCGGCGTAAGCTCAAAGGCAGGTATGCTTGATAAAAACGGCAGACTTCCCAAAATCAAGTCTGCACTTCTTGCTGATGCAGTTGCAACAACAGCAGGTGCTGTACTCGGTACATCAACAACCACAACATACGTAGAATCCTCAGCAGGCGTTGCAGAGGGCGGAAGAACAGGTCTTACTGCAATGACCACAGCATTCCTGTTTCTCATTTCAATGTTCTTTGCTCCTGTATTTATTGCAGTTCCGTCATTCGCTACTGCACCGGCACTTATTATCGTAGGATTTCTTATGTTCAGCAATGTCACAAAGATTAAGTTTGACGAAAAGAACTTTGTTTCTTCAATTCCTGCATACCTCTGCATTATCGCAATGCCTCTGTTCTACTCAATTTCAGAGGGAATTTCAATCGGCGTTATTTCCTATGTTGTAATCAACCTAATCTGCAAAAAAGGCAGGGAAGTAAGCCCCGTAATGTATGTACTTGCAGTCCTGTTTATTTTAAAATACATTTTCTTGTAATTGAGGTTAGATTATAAAGCTTATTAAAAGTATGATTGTTGCACGCATTATCAGAATTATTTATGTATAAATAAGAAGATTTGTTTATAAGCAGCTTTTCATAATCGGGTAAATCCTATTGACATTTTATTTTATTGATTTATAATAAAAAAGGAATGAAAATTCTTATTATTGTATTAAATTTGTTAGGAGTGTTTGAAAATGAACAGATTAAAAGATAAGGTTGCAATTGTTACAGGTTCAACCAGCGGTATCGGCATCGGTATTGCAAGATTATTTGCCGCAGAGGGCGCAAAGGTTGTTATTTGCGGTCGTCGTGAGGCAAAAGGTCAGGCTGTAGTTGACCGCATTGCAGAAGAAGGCGGCGAGGCTTGGTACCACTTTATGGATATCACCGATACTGAAAGCATTGAAAAGCTCTTTGCCGATACAGTTGAAAAGTACGGCAAACTTGATATTCTTGTAAACAATGCGGCTAACGTTGCATTAAAGGACGGCCGTGTTGACGAACTTACAATTGAAATGTGGGATAACATTTTCCAGAGCGATATGCGCGGTACTTTCTATGCAACAAAGTGCGCTCTGCCTTATTTGCAGAAGAATGAAAACGGCGGCTCAATCGTTAATATCGGTTCAATGGCTTCCTGCGGCGGTGACCTTGGCTCAACGGCTTATGCGTGTGCAAAAGCTGGCGTTGACCTGCTTACTCAGGCTACAGCATTGCAGTATGGCAAGAACAATATCCGTTGCAACTGCGTTCGTCCCGGCTTGATTGTTACTCCCGAAAACGAGGCTCACGTTCCTCAGCCGTTAAAGGATATTTTCACAAGCAACATTATGGTTAACCGCTACGGTTGTCCTGAGGATATCGGTCATATGTGCGTGTACCTCGCATCTGACGAGAGTACCTATGTAACAGGACAGATTGTCAATGTTGACGGCGGTATGAACTCTCACGTTCCGACAGTTGCTCAGTTCAGAGAGCTCAATTCACGTACATGGTAAAAGTATTAATTTGACATAATCACAAAACGGACAGGTATTTGCCTGTCCGTTTTTATGATTTATAGAAATGTAAATTTACATTCAAGTTTTGTTCTTAAAAAAGAAAGCCCCGATACGCAAATCTGAGTGTCGAGGCACTCGACTGTAACAAGCTATGACAAAGATGTTACTACTGACGCGAGCTTTCATCATAGAAAAAGAAGAATGCCCCGTACGCGATCTGCGTGTCGAGGCACTCGACTGGCGTCCTCGGCGGGATTCGAACCCACGACCTTTCGCTTAGGAGGCGAACGCTCTATCCAGCTGAGCTACGAAGACGTTTATTCACAACAGATATATTTTATATTAAATAAACTGCTTTGTCAAGGACAGATATTTTCATAAGAACAACGGACGTTTCATATTCCTGAAACGTCCGTGATTTTATGTGTATAGCCTTATGCGATTGCGGCTTTAAGCTCGTCAACCTTGTCGGTGTCCTCCCAGCGAACGCCGAGCTCCTCTCTGCCCATATGACCGTATGCGGCAAGGGGAAGATACTTAGTCTCTCTTAGCTTTAACTGCTCTATAATAGAGTTGGGACGGCAGTCAAATACCTTTTCAACGGCAGCGGCAAGCTGTTCGTTTGAATACTCAGATGTGCCGAAAGCGTCAACCATTATCGAAACAGGCTTTGCAACTCCGATTGCGTAAGCAAGCTGAATTTCGCACTTCTTTGCAAGACCTGCGGCTACAATATTCTTTGCAATGTAACGGCTGTAGTATGCAGCACTGCGGTCAACCTTTGTCGGGTCCTTACCGCTGAAGCAGCCGCCGCCGTGACGTGAAAATCCACCGTAGGTGTCAACAATAATCTTTCTGCCAGTAAGTCCCGAGTCGCCTACGGGACCGCCGATTACAAATCTGCCTGTGGGATTTACAAAAATCTTTGTATTATCGTCAAGGAGATTTTCGGGGATAATCGGCTTGATAACGTATTCGATTAAATCCTTGCGGATTTGCTCAAGAGCAACGTCCTCGTCGTGCTGTGTTGAAACAACAACTGTGTCAACTCTTACAACCTTGTCGTCATCATACTCAACAGTAACCTGAGTTTTGCCATCGGGGCGAAGATAGGTTAATGTGCCGTCCTTTCTCACCTTTGTAAGCTGTTTTGCAAGCTTGTGCGCAAGTGAAACGGGGAGAGGCATAAGCTCGGGTGTTTCGTCGCACGCATAGCCGAACATCATACCCTGGTCGCCTGCACCAATCTGATTGTTCACGTCGTTTTCGCCGTCCTTAAGCTCGTAGCTTTCGTTTACGCCCATTGCAATGTCGGGCGACTGAGCGTCAATCGAGATCAGAACTGCGCAGGTTGTGCCGTCAAATCCGCACTTTGGGTTGTCATAGCCGATATTGTTGATGACATTTCTCGCAATTGAGTTGATATCAACATAGCAGTCGGTTGAAATTTCGCCCATAACGTGAACAAGACCTGTTGTAGCCGTAACCTCGCAGGCAACGTGAGCGTTTTTATCCTGTTCAAGGATATTGTCGAGAATAGCGTCTGAAATCTGGTCGCATACCTTGTCGGGATGTCCCTCGGTAACGGACTCTGATGTGAATAAATGCTTTGCCATTATGAAAACTCCTTTTCTTAAATTTTACAAAAAATTAACGCCTTTCAACCGAAAGGCGTTTTGTTTACTCATCTTTCGGTAAAACCGCAGGATTTAGCACCTTGCAATTGCAGGTTGCCGGACGTCAAAGGGCCTGTCCCCTCAGTCACTCTTGATAAGATTATATTCAGTTTGTAAATTCATTATATATCAGCTTTTGCAAAATTACAATATGCAAATATATGTAAATATATATTTTGTAGAATGTTTGTGTTATTGCGTGTTTTATGCCGAATAAATTATAAATTATTACTATAATATTAAAACTAATCCGAATTTTCAATTTCGTCACGCACCCTCTGCATTTTCTCGTCAAGTATTGCACTCATCTGTGCACATTCACTTAACTCCTTTGCAGTAAGGTTTGCTGTCTTTTCGGAAAGGTTTTTCTTGTATCTGAGCTTGTGCTCAAGGTTTGCCCAGAATTCCATTGCAATTGTTCTGAGCTGAACCTCAACTTTCATAAGGCGCTTTTCATCTTGCAGGAAAATCGGGATTTCAACTATAAGGTGCAGACTGCGGTAGCCGTTTTCCTTTGGATTTTTTATGTAATCCTTGCGCTCAATAAGCTTAATGTCGTCCTGCTGTAAAAGACAGTCGGCAAGCATATAGATGTCGTCGATAAAGGAACAGATTACTTTTATTCCCGCAACGTCCTTGATATTCTCCTCAATTGAGTTGATTGTATTCGGGTAATTCTTTCGGTTAAGCTTTTCAATAATGCTTTCGGGAGATTTAAGCCTTGTTTTAATGCTGTCAATCGGATTGCGCTCGTGACTCAGCGAAAACTGCTCGTTAAGAACACGGAACTTTGTTTCAACCTCCATAATTGCGCAGCGGTAGCACGACATCAGAGCCTCTATCTGCTGTAAATTCTGAGCAATCTGAGAGAGTGAGTTTCCGTTGATATATTCTGAAATCTGTTTTGCTAAAGCTTTTGTATCGGCGCTTGAATTGTTTACTGAGCGTGAAATCTGCGAAAGCGTGTTGTCTTTTTCCATTATATCCTCCGTTGTGTTTGATTTTGCCGTAATCAGTATAATACAAAAAAATTTAAATATCAACATTTTTTAAGGCTGCCAAATGGTTGTGAAAGCATAAAAATAGACATATTTTACTATGTTCCATATTAGAATTAAATATCGTATATTTTTTCTTTGGCTAAAAGCAACAATTTATAAATATGTTGTTAGACATAATTAACATAGGTAAAAGCAAAATAAACAAAATACCAGTCAAAATATGTCAATATTGCAAAAATTTCTTTTAAATTTGCATATAAAACAAATTATCAATTATTATTTATTATTAAAAATGCTTGTAAAATTTCGAGCAATATTGTATAATAAGCTATATCTTGTTATTTTCTGGAAATTATGAAAATCAGTATTGGAGGTTATATTAATGACAGAATCATCTCTTAACGCCTTCAAGGGCACAATTGCCCAGGAAAGGAAGCTGAAAGATGTAATCGCAAAGCACAAGGATATGCCGGGTGCGTTGCTTCCCGTTTTGCAGGAGGCACAGGGCATTTACGGCTATCTGCCGATTGAGGTGCAGCAGATGGTTGCAGACGGTCTTGAAATTTCGCTCAGCGAGGTTTACGGTGTTGCAACTTTCTATTCGCAGTTCAGCCTTACCCCGAAGGGTGAGCACAGAATCAGCGTGTGCCTTGGTACGGCGTGCTATGTAAAGGGTGCAGACAAAATCCTTGCAGCCATTGAAGAAAAGCTCGGCATTAAAAGCGGCGAGTGTACCCCCGACGGACTGTTCTCAATTGATTCCTGCCGTTGCGTAGGTGCGTGCGGACTTGCTCCCGTTATGATGGTTGACGACGAGGTTTACGGAAAAATGACTCCCGACCAGGTTGACAAAATTCTTGACAAGTACATTAAGAAAGGGGGCAAATAAGCCGTGAAACTTGAAGAGCTCAACAAGATTAAGAAAGAACACGAACAGATTGTAAAGGTAAGAAAGCTTGTTGCCGCAGAGGGCGAAAAGCTTGCCAAAAAGACAGGTTACCGTAAGCAGGTGCTTGTGTGCGGAGGTACGGGCTGTACTTCCTCAGGCAGTAAAAAGGTAATCGACGCTCTTGAAAAAGCGTTAAAGGCAAACGGTCTTGAAAAGGAAATCCTTGTTGTAAGAACAGGTTGTTTCGGTCTTTGCTCGCTCGGCCCGATTATGATTGTCTATCCCGAGGGCGCTTTCTATTCTCAGGCTACTCCTGAGGGCGTAGAGAGAATCGTTAAAGAACACCTCAAAGAAGGCAAGGTTGTTAAGGAGCTTTTGTATCAGGAAACCGTTCACGAGGACGGCTCGATTATTTCGCTTTCCGAAACAGCATTCTACAAAAAACAGCTCAGAGTCGCACTTCGCAACTGCGGCGTAATTGATCCCGAAAATATTGATGAATACATAGCTGTTGACGGTTATCAGGCGCTTGCAAAGGTGCTGACAAAGATGACTCCCGACGACGTTATCAATGAAATTACCGCTTCGGGACTCCGAGGCAGAGGAGGCGGCGGCTTCCCGACAGGCAGAAAGTGGTCGTTTGCAAAAGCAAGCGTAAACGATGTTAAATACGTATGCTGTAACGCCGACGAGGGCGACCCCGGTGCATTTATGGATCGTTCAATCCTCGAGGGCGACCCGCAGTGTATTATCGAGGCTATGATTATCGCAGGTTACGCAATCGGCGCACATCACGGCTTTGTATATATCAGAGCTGAATATCCTATTGCCGTTCAAAGACTGCAAAAGGCTATTGACCAGGCTAAGGAGTACGGCTTCCTCGGCAAGAACATTTTCGGCTCAGGATTTGACTTTGATATGGAAATCAGACTCGGCGCAGGCGCATTCGTTTGCGGTGAGGAAACTGCTCTTATGACTTCAATCGAGGGCAACCGAGGCGAGCCTCGTCCACGTCCTCCGTTCCCCGCAGTCAAGGGACTTTTCGGCAAGCCTACCGTACTCAACAACGTTGAAACATACGCTAACATTGCTCAGATTATTTTAAACGGCAGTAAGTGGTTTACCTCAATGGGAACTCCCAAGAGCCCCGGTACAAAGGTATTTGCACTCGGCGGCAAGATTACAAACGTAGGTCTTGTTGAAATTCCTATGGGTACTACTCTGCGTGAAATTGTTGAAGAAATCGGCGGCGGAATTCCCAACGGCAAGAAGTTCAAGGCTGCTCAGACAGGCGGACCTTCGGGCGGTTGTATTCCTGCACTTCATATTGATACTCCGATTGATTACGACAGCCTGCTTGCCCTCGGCTCAATGATGGGCTCAGGCGGTATGATTATACTTGACGAGGATACCTGTATGGTTGATATCGCCAAGTTCTACCTTGAGTTTACCGTTGACGAAAGCTGCGGCAAATGTACGCCCTGCCGTGTTGGTACACGCAGACTTCTTCAGTTCCTCGACAAAATCACATCGGGCAAGGGTGAGATGGAGGATCTGGAAAAGATTGACGAGCTTGCACGTCATATGCAGACTTCATCGCTCTGTGCACTCGGTCAGACTGCACCTAACCCTGTTCTGTCAACAATGAACTACTTTAAGGACGAGTACATCGCCCACATCAAGGACAAAACGTGTCCGGCAGGCGTCTGCAAGGCACTTATGAAATACGAGATTATCCCTGCAAAATGTAAGGGTTGTACGCTCTGTGCAAGAAACTGCCCCGTCGGTGCAATTTCGGGCACTGTTAAACAGCCTCACGTTATTGATCAGGATAAGTGTATCAAGTGCGGACTTTGTATGAGAAACTGCAAGTTCGGCGCAATCTACACACATTAAGGAGGGATAATTATGGATATGGTACATCTTAAAATAAACGGTATCCCTGTTGAGGTGCCGAGCAACTACACTATTTTACAGGCGGCAAAGGTCGCAAAAATTGAAATTCCGTCGCTTTGCTATCTTAAGGACATCAACTGCATCGGTGCATGCCGTGTCTGCGTTGTTGAGGTAAAGGGCAGAAAAGGTCTTATTGCGTCGTGCGTTTATCCCGTTGAGGAGGGAATGGAGGTATTCACAAATACCCCCAAGGTAAGAGCTTCAAGAAAAACTACTATTGAGCTTATCCTCTCCACTCACCACAAAAAGTGCCTTTCCTGCGTAAGAGGCAACAACTGCGAGCTCCAGAAGCTTGCGTTTGACTACGGCGTTGATGAAGACAGATTCAAGGCTGAAGAGCCTATTTATGAAATTGACGACGAATCACCCTACATCGTGCGTGATAACAACAAGTGTATTCAGTGTATGCGCTGCGTTGCTGCCTGCAAGAATGTGCAGAGCGTTTCGGTTATCGGTCCTATCAAGCGTGGCTTTAAGGTACACGTTGGCTGTGCATTTGAAAAGGGCCTCGGCGACTCTCCGTGCGTTGGCTGCGGTCAGTGTATTGTAAGCTGTCCCGTTGGTGCGCTCAATGAAAAGAGCCAGATTGACGAGGTATGGAATGCTATCTCCGACCCCGAAAAGCAGGTTATTTTCTACACAGCTCCGTCAATCAAGGCAACTCTGGGCGAGAGTTTCGGTATGCCAATCGGCACAAATGTTGAGGGCAAAATGGTTTCTGCAATCCGCAGACTCGGCGTTGACAAGGTGTTTGATATGGACTTCACCGCCGACCTCACAATTCTTGAGGAGGCAAACGAGCTTGTTGAGAGAATTACACGCAAGGAAACTCTCCCGATGTTCACCTCCTGCTGCCCCGGCTGGGTTAAGTTTGTTGAGCATTACTATCCCGAAATGATTCCCAATCTTTCAACCTGCAAATCTCCGCAGGGTATGTTCGGCGCAGTTCTTAAGAGCTACTATGCTCAGAAATATAACCTTGACCCCGAGAAGATGTTTGTTGTCAGCGTAATTCCCTGTACGGCTAAGAAGTTTGAGGCTACACGTCCCGAACTCCGTACATTTGACTTTGATGACGTTGACGTTGCACTCACCACAAGAGAGCTTGCAAAGATGATTAAGGGTGCAGGCATCAAGCTTGAGGATATGGACGATGAGGACTACGACGCTCCGTTCAATAAGGCAACGGGCGGCGGCGCAATCTTTGGTGCAACAGGCGGCGTACTTGAGGCTGCTCTGCGTACTGCGGCAAGAATGCTTGACGGCTCATTCAAGAAGATTGAGTTTACCGAGGTAAGAGGCCCGCAGGAAATCAGAGAGGCTAAATACAGCGTTGCCGGCATTGAGGTAAAGGTTGCCGTTACTTCCGGTCTCGGTAATGCAAGAAAGCTTATTGAGAAGATTAAGAAGGGCGAAGCTGACTATCAGATGGTTGAGATTATGGCTTGCCCCGGCGGATGTATCAACGGCGGCGGTCAGCCTGTTCAGAGCGACAGCGTAAGAAACTACGTTGATTTAAAGGCTATCCGATCAAAAGCACTCTACGATTACGATAAGCAGTGCAAGTACAGATGCAGTGACGAAAGCCCGATTATCAAGACAATATACGATGAATTCTTCGACGCTCCCGGCAAACCCAGAGCACACAAGCTTTTGCATACAAAGTATGTAAACAGAGGAAATCATTAATTAATACATTAAAATCACACCCCGTCAATTTTCGACGGGGTGTTTTTGCATTATTAATTATAAAAATTTATATTTCAGAGCCTACATTATATTCAATTTCGATTTCTGCATTGTATTTCTGAATATATGTTGCGTCCTTGATGTTTATAGTGCCGTTTCCGTCAACATCGGCTGCTTTGACATATTTTTCAGTCAATGTATCAAGACCTGCGGCAACCTTCTGAATCAAAGTTGCGTCAGCAATTGTTATCAGGTTATCACCGTTTGCATCTCCGAGAATTACCTTATCGGGAGCGGTTGTCGGCTCGGTTGTAGGTACGGTAGCAGTCGTAGGCTCAGTTGTAGGTACAGGAGCAGTTGTCGGTTCTGTTGTTGGCTCAGTGGGAACAGGAGTTGTGGCTGTGGGAGTTGTAGGGTCTGTATTGCCGCCCGATAATGCCTTACCGATTCTTGCAAGAGGAACTGTTATGTTGTCCTCGTCCTCTTTTTCCTGTGAGTTGGGTTCCTGCTTTGAATAAGCCTTATCGGCATTGTCGCTCATTGACGGGTCATAGGGAAGGCTGTCCATACCCGATGTGCCAAAGGTTGAAATTTTCATAATGCCGATACCGTTTGTTTCAATGTCAGACGCACTGATTCCCAGCTTTTCAAGCGGAACTGACATCTCATAGAACATATCAAGCTTTGAATCGTGTCCGAGCTCATAGAAATCTACCCAGTCTGATGAATCAAGGAGAGTATCTCCGGGTGCACGGTCGTGATACTTACCGTAGCCGCCGTTGATTCCGATAAGCTTGCCCGAGAGAGTCTTTCCGTTGCCCCACTTCATATTGATGCCTGTGCTTGTTCCTGCGTATTTTTCAACGCCTACCTTGCCGTTATCGTCAGCAGGATAGATGAAAGGACCGTTTGAATTGTTAGTTGAGCAGGTAATTATGGTATCAAAATCTGTTGTATATGTAATTCCGCTGTCCCATAATGTGCCGCCCCCTGCGGTTGTACCGTCTGAAACATTGCCCAACCCTGTGTTAATTGCAAAGAAGATAGGCATATTATAAATCCAGAGGTTGCCCTGACTAAGCGGGAAATCATCGTTAGGAGCAACTATGTCCTGAACATTTGCCATTTCCCACATAAGATAGAGATTATCGTTATCCCACGCAGCATAGAGTGCATAGTCATCCATTGCAATTTCATACATTGAACCGGGGCGATATACACGGGGGTCATCGTTTGCAGTGCCCTGTGCAATCAGCATTGAACAATCCCAGTCTGACTTGTCGCCGTCAACGGAGATTGTCTTTCTTACGCCGTACTGATTGTTGGGGTTAGTAGCGTATTTGCCTGTTAATGCAGGAGTTGTTGAGCCGTCTGTTCCGACAGGAGCGTTCGGGTCTTTTTTGAGATACTGATATGTTGCAGTTTCAGTACCGTTTGCATTTGTAGCAGATACCGTAAGCGTTGTGTATGCGTCAATTGCCGTATCCTTGCCGACTGTAGCTGTTGCGCTGTCGCTGAAAGCTACCCATTCGCCGTTGTCAACCTTGTACTGTGCGCTGTCAGCGTTAGTAACGGTTATTGCAACGTCAAGAGTGTCTGTCTTAAAGCTTGTCTTGTCCTTTTTGTCAACGCTGATAATCGGTTTTGACGCAGATACATCGTAAACAGACCATTTTCCCGTTGAGAAATTGTAAATCTGGTTGTCACCGGGATAAATCATATCAGATGTTTTTTTACTGTCGCCGCCGTTGTTAAAGATAATGTTTACATAATCGTTGTCAAGGGTGTAGGAATAAATGTTGTCTTTTACCTTTGTCATCTTAACACCCGGCCAGGAGCCGTTGTTGGTTTTACCGTCAATCCACATATAGCAGTACGGTTCAAATCCATCTGTTTCGCAGTAGACAGTATCTCCTGTTGCTGCGCTCGTGGTAATAAGACCGCTTGTAACGATACTCGTAACAACAAGCATAGCAGCAAGAATTACGCTGATAATTCTGTTTGATTTCTTTTTCATAGTTTTCCTCCGTTAATTTCTGAATAAGGTAACATATATTACCTTTTATAATTATACTTTTATTAACGCAATTTATCAATATAAAAAGAAAACTATGATAAAATTTGTCGAATTAATACAATTGGAATGGCAGATTTTGTCGGATATTGACTATGCTTTTTTATATATTAACAGAACAAATTCAATCTCGGTAGTGAGTTTTTCGAGCATATCAAGCCTGCTCATACCCTCGCTCGGAGTGTGGTAGTAGTAAGGAGTCATCTGAAACAGTGCCTTGATGTCTTGCTTTGAGTCAAGCTCTATCGTGCCTTTAACTCTTATTGTGTCAATCAGTTCAAGATTTTCTGTTGCCGGTGCTTTTTCGTCGTTATAATAAGGCTTGTCATAAAGCACCTTTTTAAGGCCGAAAAGATGTTCACTGCCCGGAATTGCAGTAACGATTACGCCGTCGTCACATAGAACTCTTGAAAATTCTGCGCTGTGGAACGGTGCAAAAAGGTGAAAAGCAAGCTTTACCGAGCCGCTTTTTACGGGAATTGATGCAATGTTTGCAACGAAAAATTTTGCACCGCAGCGCCGCTTTGCGGCAAGCCTTACCATATTTTTAGACAGATCAAAGCCGTAAAAACCACGTTTGTATTTTTGTGTAAGATATGAGGTGTAGTATCCCTCTCCGCAGCAGATATCGAGCACGCTGTCGCCGTTTGCTGTGTATTTGTCAATGCAATCACCTACAGCGGCGGCAAGGGGAGAGTAAAAGCCTTTTTCAAGAAAATCACGTCTTGATTTTGCCATTTCCTTGTTGTCACCTGTGCTGTCGCCCGATTTGTGAGCCGACAGAAGGTTAATATAGCCCTCCTTTGCAAGGTCAAAGCAGTGGTTGTTTTCACATTTTGCAGTTTTGTTTTCAAAGAAAAGCTCGTTTTTGCAAACGGGACAGATAAGAATATTCATATGTAACTTCCTTAAAGATTTTTTATTCAATAATATTATATAGAACTCAATTTTTAAAATCAATATAACATTTTAATTAAGTGCAAAAAAGAAAACCCGCCGAGTTAATCGGCGAGCCTTGAAACAAATGACTGCATTTCCTGCTTTGAATTTATGTTGTGAATTTCGGAGAGTATTTTATTCTGTTCGTCCTCCGTCATATTTGAAAATTTCTTCATAGCATCGGGCTGCTGAGCCAGAGCCATGCCAAACCCCAACGGCAAATCCTTGTTCATAAAATCACCTCATTGATAGTATGAAGAATAGAAACCGTTTTATTCAGAATGAGAAAAAATATATCAAGCAAAAAGGCACCCTCTTGCGTGAGTGACTTTGTCAATAAGATATGAAAGAGATGTTGTATTTGACGCAGGAAATTAACTTTAAAATAAAAAAGAGCACCCCGATACGCAATTTGACTGTCGAGGCACTCGACAGTCAACAGGTTATGAAAAATATGTCACATTTGACGCGAGAAATTAACTTTAAAATAAAAAAAGAGCACCCCGATACGCGATTTGCGTGTCGGGGTACTCGACTGGCGGAGGACAAGGGATTTGAACCCTCGCGCCGCGTTAGCGACCTACTCCCTTAGCAGGGGAGCCTCTTCACCACTTGAGTAATC
>CACXFS010000036.1 GCA_902766885.1 uncultured Ruminococcus sp.
AAAAAGCCCTTAACTGCGGTACAAATCCACAGTTAAGGGCTTTTTAATCGTATAATACAGATTTATTTCTTGGTAACAGCCATTTGAAAATTATTCTGATAACCTACAAGCCATTTGAGGTATAGAATAATGGTCGCTTTAAGAGATGTTATCAAATCGTTATCAAAAGGGGTGGGCGAAGTCCGAAAACCCTTGATTTTACTGGGTTTTTAGGCTTTCCGTGATTATTCCCACTCCACTGTTCCGGGAGGTTTGGAAGTTATATCATAAACTACTCGGTTTACGTGTTCAACCTCATTGATGATTCTGTTTGACACTCTGCCGAGAATTTCGTAGGGGATTTTTGCCCAGTCGGCTGTCATAAAGTCGTCTGTTGTAACAGCTCTGATTGCCACAAGTTCGTCATAGGTGCGGGCATCTCCCATTACACCTACTGTCTTTACACCGGGGAGTACGGCAAAAAACTGGCTCATCTGCTCTGAATATCCGCATTTATCCATTTCATCACGCAGAATTGCGTCTGCCTCTTGCAAAATATGCACTTTTTCTGCTGTAACTTCTCCTATTACACGAACGCCGAGTCCGGGGCCGGGGAACGGCTGACGCCATACAAGCTGGTGTGGGATTCCGAGTTTTTCGCCGACTTCTCTTACCTCGTCCTTAAAAAGGTCTTTGAGCGGTTCGATTACCGACTCAAACTTGATGTCTTCGGGGATTCCTACCTGATTGTGATGTGTTTTGATTTTTGCTGCATCGCCCTTGCCGCTTTCAATACGGTCGGGATAGATTGTGCCCTGTGCAAAGAATCCACTACCGTAGCTTTCACGTATTTTGCCCCAGAACACCTTGTAAAATTCTGTGCCGATAATTTCTCTTTTCTTTTCAGGGTCAACAACGCCCTTTAACTTTGAGAGGAACTCATCCTGACAGTTAATGCGTACAAAGTTCATATCAAACAACTTTGTAAAAGTTTCTTCTACAAAGTCGCCCTCGTCTTTACGCATAAGTCCCTGATCGACAAAAACGCAGGTGAGCTGTTTGCCGACAGCCTTACTCAGAAGTGCTGCGGCTACAGAGGAATCGACACCGCCCGAAAGACCTAAAACAACGCCCTTATCGCCTATCTGCTCCTTAAGCTGAGCAACGGTTGTGTCAATAAAGCTTTCCATTTTCCACTCGCCCTTGCACTCGCAGACATCATAAAGAAAGGATTTAAGCATACTTTTACCGTTTTCTGTATGATTTACTTCGGGGTGGAACTGCACACCATAGAGCTTTTTATCAGGGCAGGACATTGCCGCTGTGGGACATACGGCAGTTGTTGCGGTTACGCTGAAACCCTCGGGTACTTCACTGATATAGTCACGGTGGCTCATCCAGGAAATTCCGCTTTCGGGAAGTCCTTTGAATAAAACATCATCAGTATTATATTGTGTTTCGGTCTTGCCGTACTCGCTTGATGAATTATCTGTTGCCGGAGTTACTACGCCGCCGAGCGAATAAGCCATAAGCTGACAACCGTAGCAGATTCCGAGAATCGGGATTCCGAGCTTGAATATCTCAGGTGTATAGTGAGGTGATGTTTCATCATAAACGCTGTTGGGACCGCCTGTAAAAATAATACCCTTTGGAGCTATATCCTTGATTTTTTGTATATCAACAGTATAAGGCAGAATTTCGCAGTAAACATTACATTCACGCACTCTGCGTGCAATCAGCTGATTATACTGACCGCCAAAATCAAGTACAATCACGGTTTCCTTATTACTCATATCCTCTCATCTTCCTTTCTATTAACAAGCGGCTGTCTCAAAATTAGACACTTTGAGGCAGCCTCTTTAGATATTATCTGTAAATTATATCGCTTCTTGCAGGTCCGTTTGATACCATTGTAATCGGTACGCCGATTTCTTTTTCGGCAAACTCAATGTATTCTCGACATTCCTTTGGAAGCTTGTCATATTCTGTAATTCCGGAAATTGAACATTTCCAACCCTTAAGCTTTTTGAGAATGGGTTTGCATCTCTTGAGCTTTGTAGTTGACGGGAAATAGTCGATAACCTCGCCGTCAAGCTCGTAGCCTACGCATACGGGGATTTCGTCGAGATAACCGAGAACATCAAGAACGGTAAACGCAACCTGTGTTGCGCCCTGTACCATACAGCCGTAGCGTGTTGCAACGAGGTCAAGCCATCCCATACGGCGAGGTCTGCCTGTAGTTGCGCCGAATTCGCCGCCGTCACCGCCACGTTTACGGAGTTCATCTGCCTCTTCACCGAAGATTTCGGAAACAAACTCGCCAGCACCTACTGCACTTGAATAAGCCTTTACAACAGTTATTACATCCTTTATTTCATAGGGCGGAATACCTGCGCCCACAGCGCCGTAGCCTGCGATTGTGTTTGAAGAAGTAACCATAGGATAGATACCGAAATCGGTGTCCTTAAGTGAGCCGAGCTGACCTTCAAGAAGAATATTCTTTCCCTCTTTGAGCGCTTTATGAATAAAGGTGAAAGCATCTCCTACGTAAGGTGCAAGAAGCTCCTTATACTCCATAAGCTTATCGAAAACTTCTTCTTCAGTAATAGGCTCTTTATGGTAGAGATTTGTAAGTGTTGCGTTTTTAATTTCAAGTGCGTGATGAATCTTCTCTTTAAGAGAATCGGGGTCATCGTAAAGCTCGTTAATCTGGAAACCGATTTTTGAATACTTATCGGAATAGAAAGGAGCAATACCGCTTTTTGTTGAGCCGAAAGAATTTTTGCCGAGACGTTCTTCCTCATAGCAGTCAAATGCAACGTGATAAGGCATTACAATCTGCACTCTGTCGGAAATGATGATATTCGGCTCGGGAACTCCTCTTTCCTTGAGATGAGCCATTTCCTTTACGAAATTTTCAACGCTGAAAGCAACGCCGTTGCCGATGATGTTTGTTATATTCTGATGAAAAACACCTGACGGTAACTGGTGAAGAGCGAATTTTCCGTAGTCATTTACGATTGTGTGACCTGCGTTTGCACCGCCCTGAAAGCGGATTACGATATCGCTGTCGTTGGCAAGAACATCGGTAATTTTACCCTTACCCTCGTCGCCCCAGTTAGCGCCTACAATTGCTTTTACCATAGTTAAACTCCTTCTTGCAGTAATCAGTTACAGAAACTGCATATATGATACAAATTATTATACGTTAATTTCAGGCTTATCGGACTCAATATCCTTGTACTTTTCAAGTACGGGATTTACAAAGTCGTTTAAGAAATCCTCTGTCTGTTCCTTTGCCCTGCCTGTGTATTTTTCAGGCTGGAGAATATTTTCAAGCTCCTCAAGAGTTACGCCGAAGGCTTCGTCATTTGCAATACGCTCTAAAAGGTCGTTTTCTCCGCCTTCTTCTTTAATTACCTTTGAAGCCGCCATTGAATGGACACGAATTCTCTCGTGGAGTTGCTGACGGTCTGCGCCTCTCTTCTTTACAGCGTCCATCATAATATTTTCGGTAGCCATAAAGGGAAGCTCTTTTCTTAAACGCTGTTCGATAACCTTGGGATAAACGACAAGTCCGTCAGCTACATTTGCATAGAGTGAAAGAATACCGTCAACGGCAAGGAAAGCCTCGGGAATACTCAGGCGCTTGTTTGCGGAATCGTCAAGAGTTCTTTCAAACCACTGTGTTGCAGTAGTGAAATATCCGTTTAACACATCGCACATAACGTATCTTGAAAGCGAACCGATACGCTCGCTTCTCATAGGATTGCGCTTGTAAGCCATAGCCGATGAACCAATCTGATTCTTCTCGAACGGCTCTTCAACCTCTTTGAGGTGCTGTAAAAGTCTAATATCATTTGAGAATTTGGACGCTGACTGTGCAATTCCTGCAAGAACATTCAAGAACTGTGAGTCAAGCTTTCTTGAATAGGTCTGTCCCGATACGGGGAAACAAGACTTGTAGCCCATTTTCTCGGCAATCTTCTTATCAAGCTCTTTGCATTTTTCGTGGTCGCCGTCAAAGAGTTCAAGGAAGCTTGCCTGTGTGCCTGTTGTGCCCTTTGAGCCGAGAAGCTTTGCCTTTGAAAGCTGATATTCAACGTCCTCCAAATCCATTAAAAGCTCCTGAATCCAGAGTGTTGCTCTCTTGCCTACCGTTGTGGGCTGTGCAGGCTGAAAATGTGTGAATGCAAGAGTCGGCAGAGCCTTGTATTCATCGGCAAATTTTGAAAGGTTGCGTATAACGGTTATGAGCTTATTTCTGATAAGCTGTAAGCCCTCGGTCATTATGATAATATCGGTATTATCGCCGACATAGCAGGAGGTTGCGCCGAGGTGTATAATGCCCTTTGCGTTGGGACACTGAACGCCGTAGGCATAAACGTGCGACATAACGTCGTGACGGACGAGCTTTTCTCTCTCCTGAGCTACTTCGTAATTGATGTCATCAGCGTGAGCTTTTAACTCGTCAATCTGCTCCTGTGTTATCGGCAAACCAAGCTCCATTTCGGACTCTGCAAGAGCAATCCAGAGCTTGCGCCATGTTCTGAATTTTTTATCGGGAGAAAATATATACTTCATTTCCTTGCTGGCATAACGTGCTGACAAGGGTGATTCATATGTATTTTTTTCCATTATATACATCCTTTCAAAATTTGGATTATTTCCTTAACATTTCTTTTTATCAAAATTCATTCCGCCTCGTTCCTTACCCTTGAAGGTTTCTTTGGTAATCGGAGCAGGATAATTGCCGGTAAAGCAACCGTCGCAGAATCCTATCGGGGCGAAATTTATCATCTCGTGGAGCGACTCAACAGGCAGATATCCGAGCGAATCAGCTCCGCTTAATTTTGTAATTTCTTCAATTGTATGATTGCATGCTATAAGCTCGCCACGGGAAGGAATATCGGTACCGTAATAGCAAGGCCACAAAAACGGCGGTGAGCTGATACGCATATGAACTTCTTTTGCGCCAGCCTCACGTAACATTGTGACAATTCTGTCAACGGTTGTACCACGCACGATGCTGTCGTCAATCATAACAACTCTTTTACCCTTTACCATATCAGCAATAGGATTGAGCTTGATTTTAACGCTTTTCATACGCTCTTTCTGGCTGGGCTTAATAAAGGTTCTGCCGATGTAGCTGTTCTTTACAATAGCCTTTTCGTATGGGATTCCCGATTCTTCGCTGTAGCCTATTGCGGCGTCAATTCCCGATTCGGGAACACCGATTACCATATCGGCCTCAACAGGATAAGTTCTTGCAAGAATTCGTCCTGCCTGCTTTCTTGCCTCGTACACGCTTACGCCGTCAATAAAGGAGTCACTTCTTGCAAAATAGATATACTCAAAAATGCAGAGCGACTTTTTCTTTTCGCCGAAATCGGGTTTTATACTGCGAACGCCTTCGTTGTCGACAACGACAATTTCACCCGGCTCAACGTCACGGATATATTCAGCTCCGCAGGCATCAAGTGCCGCACTTTCGCTTGCAAAAACAATTGAATCGTTGTATTTTCCCATACAAAGCGGACGGAATCCGTGAGGGTCACGAGCAGCAATAAGCTTTCTCGGACTCATTACGAGCAGAGAATACGCTCCTTCAATTACCTGCATTGTACGTGCAACAGCTTCTTCAACGGTATGACATTTCAGTCTTTCCCTTGCTATTACATAACAGATAACTTCTGAATCAATTGTAGTCTGAAATATTGCGCCACGCTGTTCAAGCTGTCTGCGGATTTCAAGGGCGTTTGTCAGATTGCCGTTGTGAGCAACCGAAAGAGTACCCTTTACATAACGCATAACAAGCGGCTGTGCATTTTCAAGCACAGAGCCGCCTGCCGTTGAATAACGAACGTGGGAAATACCCATTTGACCGTTTAATGAGTCAAGAATACTGTTGTTGAACACTTCGGTAACAAGACCCATATTTTTGTGATAATCAATTACACCGTCATCGGATACAGCTATTCCGCAGCTTTCCTGACCTCTGTGCTGAAGTGCAAGAAGACCGTTGTAGCAAGCGTAGGCAGGATTAATTGTGCCGTCGCTGAATATTCCGAATACGCCGCACTCCTCGTGCAGTCCCTCTTTTGCAAAATTATCGAAAGAAAAGTTCAAGGTTCCACCATCCGTTTTATAGAAATTGCGGTTAAAATTAATTATGCAAGACCGATACGCTTCATCATCTCGGCATAAGCCTCTTCTACACCGCCCATATCACGACGGAAACGGTCTTTGTCAAGTTTCTCCTGAGTGTCCATATCCCAGAAACGGCAGGTATCGGGAGAAATTTCGTCAGCAAGTAAAATCTGACCGTGGAATCTGCCAAATTCAATCTTGAAGTCAATTAAGTCAACATTACATTCCTTGAAGAACTCAACCATAAGCTCGTTAATGCGAAGTGCCATTTTTGAGATTGTGTCGATTTCTTCCTTAGTAGCAAAGCCTGCTGCAAGGATGTGATATTCATTTACCATCGGGTCGCCCAAGTCGTCGTTCTTGTAGCAGAACTCAAGCACGGGAGTTTTCATGGGTGTGCCCTCGGGAAGACCAAGGCGCTTGGAAAGACTGCCTGCAGCCTTATTTCTTACAATTACCTCTAAAGGTACAATTTCAACCTTCTTTAATACTGTATCTCTGTCGCTTAACTCCTCAACAAAGTCTGTTGCAATACCGTCTTTTTCAAGGAGTTTGAACATAAAGTTGCTCATACGGTTGTTTACAACGCCCTTGCCGATGATTGTACCCTTCTTTTCGCCGTTAAAAGCAGTTGCATCGTCTTTGTAAGAAACAATGCAGTAATCGGGGTTATCGGTAGCGAATACTTTTTTAGCTTTTCCCTCGTAGAGAAGTTCTTTCTTTTCCATTATTAATTCCTCCATACTGCGGCTTTATAATCAGATTTCCGATTAAAAAAGCCAAAACAAAATAAGAATACAACATATATTATAATATAGTTTTTGAAAATTAGCAACCATATTAGAATTAAAAATAAATTTTTACATATTTTTTTAAAATTTCCGCAAATCCGGTTATTTTTTGGAAAAATAAACTGTTAGAAAAAGAAAAAGCACCCACCATATGTGAGTGCTATGTCAACCAATTATGCAAAATACTTACACAGATGAAAGCAATAAATTAAAAAACAAATGCCCCGTACGCAGTTTGCGTATCGAGGCACTCGATTGTCAATAGGTTATAAAAAAGATGTCACATCTGACGCGAGAATTAAACTTAAAAAAAGAAGAATGCCCCGTACGCGTTCTGCGTGTCGAGGCACTCGACTGGTGCCGGTGGCGGGACTCGAACCCGCACGATGTCGCCATCAACGGATTTTGAGTCCGTCACGTCTGCCAATTCCATCACACCGGCCAGTGCATAAGCTATTATACACTAATAAAAATTAAAAATCAAGTATAATTTCTTATTTAATGAATTCAATAAAAGACTATCCTATTTTACATATTAATCTTTCATTTTTCTTTTAAATATATTAAAATTGTGCTTATTTTTGGTAAAATGAAAAAAATCAATGAAAGCTGTGGTTTTATGACTAACAAAAATTTGATTGACCTTGAGGCTATGTCCCCCGAACAGATTGACAAAATAATCAGAAAAGCCAAGAAAATTATGCAGAGCCCTGCAGATTACCGGCATGCCTGCGACGGAAAAATTCTTGCTACGCTTTTCTACGAGCCGAGCACAAGAACGCAGATGTCTTTTCAGACGGCTATGCTTAAACTCGGCGGACGTACTATCGGATTTGACAACCCGATGAATTCTTCGGTTGCAAAGGGTGAAAGCCTGAAAGATACTATTAAAATCATAAGCGGATATGCTGACATAATCGCAATAAGACACCCTGTTGAGGGTACGGCTATGGCGTCGTCTTTGTATGCCGACGTGCCAGTAATTAACTGCGGTGACGGCGGTCACCTCCACCCTACTCAGACATTGACAGATATTGTAACTTTAAGCTGTGAAAAAGGCAGACTTGATAATCTGAAAATCGGCGTATGCGGTGACTTGTTAAACGGAAGAACTGTTCATTCGCTTATTAAAACTTTGGCAAAATATGAAAATAATTCTTTTGTGCTTATTTCCACAAAAGAATTAAGCGTACCGCTTTATATTATTGATATCCTTGAAAAGCACGGCTGTAAGTATGAAATTTCTCACAGTCTTGCTGACGCAATCACTGACCTTGACGTACTTTATATGACAAGAATACAGCGTGAGCGTTTTAAAAGTGATGAAGAATATGAGGCTCAAAAGAATGTTTTTGTACTCGACAGAGAAAAACTCGATAAAGCAAAAGATGATATGATTATTCTTCATCCTTTGCCGAGAGTTAACGAAATTACGGTTGACATTGATGATGACCCGAGAGCACTGTACTTTAAGCAGGCTCAGTACGGAATGTACGGCAGAATGGCGCTCATTCTTATGCTTTTGCAGGACGAAGATTTTACGATTGCGACAAGAGAAACAAATGTTATTGAACACAGATGCTCGAATCCAAAGTGCATAACTCAGACAGAGGAATATCTGCCTAATCTGAGCTATGAAAAGCTGGGAATGACAATGTGTGATTTCTGCGACAAACGAATTGACTGAGGCGATAATTATGGATAAAAAATCAACAAGAAAAAAGAATATTTTTAATAAGGAAAAAAGCGCTGCAAGCACGGCAATTATTGCCTCTCTTGCATATCTGGTATTAGGATTTATTATGATGCTGTTTCCTTCATCAATCAGCAGTGTGCTTTGCTACACGCTTGGAATTGTGCTGACGGTTTACGGTCTTTTTAACATAATCTCTTTTTTCATAAACAAGGAATACGGTCTGTATTTCGAACTTATTGTCGGCGTTTTAGCAACTGCTTTCGGAATATTTACTCTGTTTTCTCCAAGAATAATTGTAGATATAATTTTTGTTACTATAGGAATTATAATCATTATAGACAGCCTTATGGACATAAAACATTCCTTTCAGCTTAAAGCTTTGGGAATGAAATACTGGTGGATATGCACTGCTGTTTCTGTTTCAGTAATAATCCTCGGTTTATGCACAATCTTCTTCCCGAGCTTTTTCGGCGACTTCTTAATTTTCCTTTTAGGAATTATAATGATTTATGAGGGTGTTTCGGGACTTTTGATAATAGGCTTGTTCGGTCATTATTCGAAAAGCCGTAAAAATGACAAAATGATTGACGTAGACGCAACTGATGTTTATTAACAGCTTAATTCTAATTCAGAAAAATCACTCTGTTTTACAGGGTGATTTTTATTTTATTTTAAAATACCATTGACTAAATTTTTCTAATTTTTTATACTATATTTGAAAGGAGTTATTAACGTGAAAAAATTATTCAAGAGAACGCTGTCTGTTGCGTTATCGGCTTTAATGGCTTTTTCGGCACTTTCATTTTCTGCCTATGCCGCTGAAACCGAGTCAGCACAAACAAGCGCACAATCAGCAACACAATCAAACCCGTACGGACTTACGGAAAAAATCAGCGACGGTGTAATACTCCACGCTTGGTGCTGGAGCTTTAACACCATAAAGGAAAATCTTCCTAAAATTGCCGAGGCAGGCTATACTTCTGTTCAGACCTCGCCGATTAACGAATGTAAGGTCGGTGACAACGGCGGTATGGAGCTTATGGGCAACGGCAAGTGGTACTACCACTACCAGCCTACTCTCTACACAATTGGAAACTATCAGCTTGGAACACTCGAAGAATTCAAATCACTTTGCAGTGAAGCTAAAGAATACGGAATTCATATTATTGTTGACGTTGTTGCAAACCACTGTTCAAGTGACTACAATGCAATTTCTTCTACAATCAAAAACATTGAGGGCGGTGCTTTTCACGATTCATTCGGAATCGGTGACTACAACAACCGTTATCAGTGCACACAGGGCGAGCTGCTCAACTTAAAAGACCTCAACACACAGAATAAAAATGTTCAGAATATGATTCTTGACTACCTGAAAAGCTGTGTAAGCGCAGGAGCAAGCGGATTCAGATACGACGCTGCTAAGCA
This sequence comes from uncultured Ruminococcus sp., assembly GCA_902766885.1. Classification (GTDB taxonomy): domain Bacteria; phylum Bacillota; class Clostridia; order Oscillospirales; family Acutalibacteraceae; genus Ruminococcoides. The sequence continues at coordinate 10,042 of CACXFS010000036.1, forward strand.
CATTGAGTTGCCCGACGAAGAACCTGAAAACGGAAAGGACTTTTCAAGTGATTTCTGGCCTACAATTCTTGACAACGGTTCAGAATTTCAGTACGGTGAAATTTTGCAGGACAAAGGCAGTCGTACTGCTGACTATGCAGAATATATGAGCGTTACAGCTTCATCATACGGAAGTGTAATCAGAAGTGCAGCGAAAAATGACAGCTTTAACGCTGAAAATCTTGTTGACTACCGTTCCGACGGTGCACCCAACGACAAGCTTGTAACGTGGGTTGAATCTCATGATAACTACACAGGCGACGGCACGTGGTCTGAGCTTGATAATCTTGACATAAGACAGGCATGGGCTGTAATTGCCGCAAGAGGCGAAACCACTCCCCTGTTTTTCAGCCGTCCTGACGGAAGCAGTACCAAAAATCAGTGGGGCAACAACAAAATCGGTGAAGCAGGCGACGATAACTTCTGTCATCCCGAGGTTGTTGCAGTTAACCAGTTCAGAAATGCAATGGTAGGTCTTCCCGACAGTCTTTCAAATCCGACAGGCGACAACAGCCTGCTTATGATTGAAAGAGGAAGCGCAGGCGCTGTAATCATCAACGCATCTGACAAAGATGTTGTGCTTGACTGCGCAACAGAAGTTGCTGACGGAACATACACAGATGAGGCGTACGGCGGTCTGTTTGACGTAACCGACGGAAAATTAAGCGGTACCGTAAAGGCAAATTCCATTGCAGTAATCTACAACAGCACGCTTGTTAAACAGCCTGTTGTTTCGCTTTCAAAGAACGGCGGTGAGTTCAGAGGAACTCTTACACTTACTTTAACTGCAAGGAACACAACTGAATCAACATATAAAATCGGCAACAGTGCTCCTGTTTCGTATGTTTCCGGCGACACAATTACAATCGGAGCTGATATGGCTGAAAACGAAAGTGTTGACATCGTTCTGTTCGGTAAGAACAGCGAAGGTGACACTGTAACAAAAACGTACACCTTTAAGAAGCTTGCAACTCCGTATATTGACGGTGAAACAACCGTTTACTTCGACAACAGCAAGTATAACTGGGATAAAGTAAATGTGTACGCATACTATCGTAACAGCAGCGGCAAGGTAATTAACAACGGCGACTGGCCCGGCACTGAAATGACTGACCTTGGCGGAGATATGTACGGCTACGTTGTAAATCCCGACTGGGATTATTCGACTGCTTACATTATTTTCAACAACGGCAGCGGAACGCAGTATCCGTCTGAGGTTGGATATGAAATCAAAAAAGGTGAATGCAAAATATTCAACGGCAGCGGACTTGACGACTATGTTATTGATGTTCCGACACGACTTAAAGGCGACGTTAACAATGACGGAAATGTAAATATCAGTGACGCAACCTGTATTCAGAAATTTACGGCAGAAATTAAAGATTCAGACGGAAAGCCGTTTATTGACGTGAACAATACTGATGATTTTTATGCAAGCGACGTTAACGGTGACAACGTCATTGACGTTAAGGACGCAACCGAAATTCAAAAATTGATTGCGGCTTAAAATTTAACAGCATATAGTAACAGCCTGCTTTGAATTAAAGCAGGTTGTTTTTCTACAATTTAATGTATTCACCGAGGTGAACAGAGCAGATTATACATTCAGAAACAGTCATTTCCGTTGACTGCTCCATAGCAAATCTGTAAAGTTCGAGTTGTTTCTCATAAAGCATAGCAAGCTTTGAAACGTCTTTTACACGGTCGGTTTTATAATCGACGATTACAAGCTTTCCGTTTTCTTCAAATGCTACGTCAACAGCACCCTGAACTATTATTTCAGCGTCTGTATCAACGTTTTCGTATTCATCAAACACCTGTGACGGTTTAAGCTTTGCGCTGAATTGCTCCTCACGGAATACAAGAGGTGAGTTGATTATTCGCTGCACAAGCTCTGAATTGAGCAGATTTTTCATCTTTTCTCTGTCAATCAGCTCGGTCTGTTCATCTGTAAGCAAACCGAGATTTTTGAGTCTTTCTATTTCATTATCAAAACATTCTTTTGCATTAGAAAAGTCGCAATACTGCAAAAACTTATGATGCGCAGTTCCCCTGTCAACTGCGGCAGCCGTTTCTTTGTTGAGAAACGACGGTTTCATCAAAACCTTTTCAAAATAATCACTCTCGCTGTGAGAAATCTGAGATGCGCTGACCTTCTGCGGAAGATTCATTATATCTGCATTTTTATATTTAAAAGATAAATTTGATTTTAAAAGCTCAGCATAATCAAACATATCTGTCTTTTTAATGCTATCTATGATTTTTTCTGAATCATCTGTAGAATAATCAGAATTGCCGAAAATCATTTCTTCACTGTCAATGATTTCAAAATGCCAAGGTGAAGTTTCTTTATATGGTATCGGCTCGGCTGACGGATTTATTTTCATTCTCAAATCATTAAGTGACGGATGAACAAGGGCACAAAGCAGCAGCCAGTCTGAGATACCCGAGCATCTGACAACCGAATAAGGCTCAATAATATTACCGAACACTATTTTCGAATATAGGTTTGAAAGATACTTTTCGACGTTCTTTTTTGAACAAACGGCAATAAGCTTTTCCTTTGCCCTTGTCATAGCCACATAGAGCACACGAAGTTCCTCGGCAATTTCATTTTGTGAAATTTCGATTTCAACAGCAAGTCTTGGCAAGGTATTGTAACGGCAAATTCCCTCTCGTTTTTTAATTCCGAGACCTGCGACGCTGTCAATCAGCACGTCACTTCTCAAGTCGGTTTTATTGAACTGCTTGGCGGTATCGGCAAGAAAACATACAGGATATTCAAGGCCTTTCGAGGCGTGAATACTGAGCACCCTTACGCCGTTTATTGAGTCGGAATCGGAAGATGCGGCGGGAAGCTGTGTTCCGTTTTCAGTAAGCTTATCAATGTAGGAAATAAAATCTGAGAGTGTTTTGTAACCGTTTGATTCAAAGCTCCTTGCGTAAATTCTCAGGAGGTCGAGATTTCGCATTGGTGCTTCTCCGCCCTTTACAGCGGTGGTTATAGCACCGATTGCCGTTGTATCGTAAATTTTGCCGATAAGGTCGTCAACGGAGCTGGTATAGGAATAGTTTTTCAGCTGTTCAAGCTGTGAGAGAAATTCCTTTGCTTTAGTGCTTTTTGACGAATATTTTTTAACCGCTGAATATAGGTTAGAACGGCGTTCATCAGCTCTTATTTGAGAAAGCTCATCAGGGGTAAATCCGTAAATCGGACTGCACATAACCGATAAAAGCGGAATGTCAAGCGCAGGGTTGTCAATAACACGAAGAAGATTTAGTATAATATTTATTTCCTTTGCTTCAAACGAGTTTTCCTTATTCTCGCTGAAAGCGGGGATTCCGCAGTCAATCAGCGTTTTCACATAGGCTTGTGCGGTATTTTTTGTACTGCGCAGAATAACGGCAAAATCGCCGTAGGTAGCTTTTCGCTGAACATCGCCGTCTTTTACAAGAAATCCCGATTTCATCATCGAGTGAATTTTATTTGCGATAAAATGTGCCTCAATCTCTGCCGATTCATAGCCGTCAAATGCTGATTTTTCTATTAAAGAAATTTCAAAATTGCAATCCGTACTCTGGGGATAGCTTGCACCTACATTAAGCATTTCGTCTTCTGTATAATCCATTTGTGCAGACTGCTTTGTCATGAGGTGTGAGAAGATGAAGTTTACTGCATCGCAGACTTCTTTTCTGCTTCTGAAATTCTTATCAAGAATTATAGTTGCAGGATAAGCTGGATTTTCCTCGTCAAATTTTCCGTAGGAATTTTTGCGGTCAATGAAAATCTGCGGTTTTGCCTGACGAAAACCGTAAATGCTTTGCTTAACATCGCCTACGACAAAAATATTATTTTCCTCCCTGCTTACACATTTAAAAATCAAGTCCTGAACATCGTTGACGTCCTGAAATTCATCAACGATTACCGCATCATAGCGATTTGAAATCTCATCTGCTACAGAAGTTTTTTGATAACCGTCATCAATCGGATCTGCAAGTAATTGAACTGTGAGGAGCTCAATATCAGAAAATGACAAAACATTCTTTTTGTTTTTTAATGCGTTGAATTCTTTTATGAATTCTCGCACAAGGTCAAACAGAGTACCGACAATGCCTTGCAGCTCTTTCATTTCGGCGAGCACATCTTCCTCACTGCTGCTAAAATAAAGCTGCACAGACTTGATTGCAGACTTTACTTCATCTCGGTTGTCGGCTACGGCAACCTTTAAAGGATTGTCTTTGTAGCCTTTAGGAGGAGTCAGCCTGCCTGCCGTAAACAAAAAAGCTGATGAGCAGATATCATTCCAAGAATTTGAGTAGAGTTTTTTCAGAAGATTTTCAAGAAAGACGAGATCATCTTCAATTTTTGGTGCAAAGGATTTTTGCAGTTTTTCATCATTTTCAAGAATTTCAAGTGAATTCTGAGTGAGGTTTATTGCGTGATGAACCGTAGACTTTGTATATTCAATTATAATTTTGCCCCATATTGACTCGGCAACCGAGCTTTCACCGTAATTAGAAAGCATTTCATCAAGCCACTTTTCGGGGAACGGCTGTGTTGAAAGAAAGGTACAGATTTTGAGCACGGTTTCACGAAGATTCACATCTCCTCCCTTGCTTGAAAATGCGTCAAGCAACGCAACAAATTCATCGCTGTCGGAAGAATAAAAGGTGTTAAAAGCATTGTCAAGTGCAGTTTTTCTCAGCACGTCGAGTTCTCCCTCGTCGGCAATTCTAAAGTCACGTGATACACCGAGGGCATGAAAATACTCACGTACTATTTCCGAGCAAAAGCTGTCGATTGTTGAAATGCTTGCAGTATATAAAAGCTGTTTCTGCTTTAAAAGATTTGGATTGTATGGGTCATTCTCAAGAAGCTTGTTAATCGCTTTTGAGATACGGTCACGCATTTCAGCGGCAGCTGCTCTTGTAAACGTAACAATCAGCATTCTGTCAACATCAATCGGATTTTCACTTCTTGTTACAAGATTTATTACTCGTTCAACAAGCACAGCGGTTTTTCCCGAGCCTGCCGCAGCAGAAACGAGCACAGAGCCGTCGGTTGCATAGATTGCGTTTTTCTGTTGGTCTGTCCATTGTCTGCCCATCAACACTCACCTCCGTTCGTGATTTCTTCGTCAATTGAAGAATACACTTCATCATTTGTGACATCAAATGTGTTTACAGGCTCGCTCATTCTGTATGCGCATACGCTGTCATAGGGACAGTATTCGCAGGCATCGTGCGCACCCTTTGCAGGAGAAGCCTGAATATTACCTTGATAGAGTTCTTTTCCCATTGAAGCGACTGTGTTCTCAAGCTTTTTGAAAATTTTACCGAACTGCTCAAGATTTGCAATACTGCGCTCTGAAACTGCTGTGTCAAGCTTGATTTTAACAGGTATGTACTTACCCGACTCCGACTTATCCATTCCCTTGATCACTCTGACGTCATCAAGAAGAAGACCGTTCATTTTTAGAGCCTTGTCGATTTCAGAATTAATTTTATCGTCTGCAAGCTCTGTCTGTGCAGAAACAACAGGAACGGTTGCGGGCATATAAAGTATTCCCGCAGGAGTAATTTCACCGTATTTGGCACTTCCGTTAAGCTTGATTGAATAGAGATAAAGGAGCATCTGGAGATTAAGTCCGTAGAGAATATCCGAAAGTTTGAATTTTTTTGTACCTGTTTTATAGTCAATAACCCTCAGGTATTTTTCTCTGTCTTTTTCCATAACATCAACACGGTCAACGTATCCGCAGACGGCTATATTATGTCCATCGGGTAATTTTACCGTATATGAAGGAATGTCCTCACCAATTTTAAGTTCGCAGTCGGCAACGTCAAAATCACTCTGAGAAAGCTCTAAAACAATATGCTTTAAAAGAATAAAGACGTTATCTGAAAGAACTTTCAGATTGTAGAGAAATGCTTTTGTTCTGCTTTCTGCTCCGCCGAAATACTGCTCAATATACTCAGAAAGTATATTACCTATATATTCTTTTAAAACATCATCGGACATAGAAGAATATTCTGACTTATTAAAACTGCTGAAAAACTTTTCAAGAATATAATGCACAAGTGTTCCGTACTCCATAGGATTGATTTCTGCTCTGCGGCGTTCTTTAATATTAAGTCCGTAGTTACAGAAATAAGCAAATCTGCATAGGCTGAACTTTTCAATTTGTGATGCGGAAATATTCAGATTATCTCCAAAAAGCATTTCTGCATTTTGAGGATTTTCAATTCTGAACGGTGAATTTTCAATTGAACGGTGAACTGCGTTATACTGCGAAGAAAAAGAATTGTCGGTAGCAAAAAATTCACCGAGGGTTCTTAGTTCAGAGTTATTTTTGCCAAGTGAACGAGCATACTCCTCAAAGGCAGGTCTGAGTGCGTACATTGAGTCTTTCTTTCTGTCAAAATCCGCCCTGTCAAGCATTAATATATTTGGGAAAGTTTTTCTGATTTCCTCAAAAATTACTGAGGGATTGTACGGATTGCCGAGTAAATCAGCAGACGGGTAAGTTACATATAGCTTTTCCGACGGAGAAGTCATACAGCTGTACGCCATAAATGTTTCAAGGTCGGCAAGGTCTGAAAAATCCTCGGAAAGCTTTAAATCATTAAGTGACAGCATTTTCAGCTCAAACGACGAGAAAACACCCGAACAATGCGGAACAGCAGGAAATTCTCCGTCAACACAACCAATAAGAAACGTTACCTTTTGCTTTGAAATTCTGACACGCTGTGCTGTTGTGATTGTGACGCTGTCTATCGTCTGCGGAATCTGCATCAGCTCTATTGAAGAAATCTGAATTGAAAGGAGCTCATAATATCGCTTTGGCGATACCGGCGTATCACCGATTACTGCAACTGTCTTATCAAAAGCATCCATTAAGAAGTTCCATATTCTGATTTGCTCTGCACCTAGTCCTTTTTCAACGCCGTTTTCAAGTGCGTCGTACATATCATTGAGTGCGTCCTGAACTTTCAGTTCGGTAAGGAGTTTATAGAGAAGCTCCGTTATTTCTCTGCCGTTCTTATTTTTTATATTTTCACCGAAATTCAAAAGCGGCTCAATAACTGATTTTCTGACCTTTTCAACTGTTTCAAGATTTTTCTTGTCTTTTTCGGAAAAGGTCGATGAAAAGCCCCTCGGATTCTGTGTAAATTCAGATTTAAAAGCTGAATTATTTATGTTCCAGATATATGTATAGTTTTCAAACAGGCTTATGCTTTGCGGAGAATTTGTCGTAAGTCCTGTTTTGAGCAGAGAAATTACGTCGTCACGCTCAAAATTATCAAGGACAATTCTGAAAATTGAATTTACAAAACGCACAACAGGCTTGACCTCAATATCACTGTGAGCGTCCATAAAATAAGGAATTTCATATTTTTCAAAAACTGTATTGATTATGCCCTTGTACGGCTCGGTATCGTGGCAGATTACCGAAATGTCATTGTAAAGGTAATTTTCATCAACAATCATATGCTTAATCTGTCTTGCGACAAATTCACATTCCTCATATCTATCGGAGCCTTGATAGAGAATTATATTCTGAGGATTTTTTGAATCGGGTGTAATATTATTTCTGAAAACCGACTTTTCAAGAAGTTCAAGTTCGCTGTTTGAAAACTTTTTATTTTCTGTGAGTTTTACGGGAGTTTTGATTTCAATGCAGTCACTTTTTGCAATATTCTTAAGCGTTTTATATGTAGCTTGTGAGGTAGCAAAAACCTCCTCTCTACCGTCGCTTTCAGAATCAAGCGTGAGGGCGACAAAAACAGAATCGCTCTGAGACATTATCAGACGTAACACCTTTAACTGTTGAGCAGAAAATCCGCTGAATGAATCGACAAATACAGTATATCCGTCAAATATATTATTCTCTAAAAGAATATTATATAATCTTGTAAGGTCGTCAAGCGGGTCAACATAACTTTGCGAAAGAATAGCATCAAACGTATCGAGAATCAATCCTGTTTCATACAACTTTGTTTTCAGAGTTTCATTCTCAACATTTTTGGAAACCTCGTAAAGAGTATCAGTAGAAATGCTGTTCTTCTTACAATCCGACAGGGTTTGCAACATTATATCGGTAAGGCTTTTTGTGTTTTTAGTCTTTAAAAGCTTTAGTTTTTCGGTAAGCTGTTCAAGAGCAATATTCATAATAACAGCACGAGTGCCGCTGTCAATTACATTTTGCGGCAAATTTGAGGTATGCTCAAAAACAAATCTGCATAGACGTGAAAATCCAAAAACCTTGATATTCTTTGAAAGACGTGCACCGAGAAGATTAAGAAACGCCTTTTCTGTTTCAAATGTACTCATATCCGGCACGAGCATCAATATTTTATTATTGCCGCTCTTTACAAGTTCTGAAACTTTGTCGTATATATATGTTGTTTTACCGGTTCCGCTTTTTCCTAAAATAAACCGAATCATACTGCACCTCAAAATCAAAATATAACTTGGATTATGATTATAATATCATAATAGATGTGGAGAAAATGTCTTATCCGAAATAAGAACAGATTTTTTCAAAAATTTCTACGATTTTAAATTTATATTCGTATTTTTCGTTCTTTACAATATCATACTGATTGTCATTGAACGTTTCCTTTGCGGCTTCGTCCTGACTTTCTTCGGACGAAATACAGATTGACGGGTACATTACGCACCACCAGTTGTGTCCATTTCCGCTGCCGATTGTAATCCTCAATGCGTCATACATTCCCGAAGGCAGAGTGTAGCTTTCATATGTTCTGGTTGTAAAGTACATTTTTGTAATCTGTGCAGTTACGGGATAATCGTAGCCGTTGTCTTTTACTTCTTTTTGCGCAGTGTTGCAGATAGCCTGAAGATTTTCGGAAATAAGACTTTCGGCTTCTTCCTTTGACTGTGCTTTTTCAAAAAGTGACTCTGTATATAAAAGGACTTTATCCCTTACTTTCAGTTTTAATTCCTGATCATAGTCTTCATCGGAATTTGCAAGAATATGAAGTCTGAAAACTTCGTCTGAGATTTCTTTACACTCTGTATGAAAAGGAATCATTGAATAAATTACAGTAAGTACAAAGGCAATGCAAGCTGATTTGATAAAGAGTTTCATAAAAATAACCTGTCCTCTCTTATTTATAACCGATAAGAGTATGGACAGGTTTTTGGTAAAATATACCTAATATAATTATTTTTCTGAAACAGAATAATTAATCAATCTTACAACCGTCTTTAATCGGCTTGCAAAGAAATACTTCTTTATAAGATTCCTTAAGAGTTTCATAACACTTTTTTGCTCTGCGTGATGAAGTGAAAACAGCAAAAACAGCTGAGCCTGAGCCGCTCATTCCTGCCCCTCTTGCCTTGCAGTCAAGCATAATCTTCTTGATTTCATTGACCTCAGGGATTGAAAGTGCAAGCTCAAAATCATTGAATATTGTGGTGGTTATGAAAAACATATCACGGCTGTAAAGTGCTTTTATCATTTCATCTGTATATGATGCATGGGGATTTAAAGCGTCGACCTTTTTATACGCATCAGCTGTAGAAACGCTGACTGAATCGGGCTTGCATATAACAATATCAGAGCAGTTAAATGAAGGCAGCTTTTTAAGCTTTGTTCCTATTCCCGTTGCAAGCTTTGTTCCTCCGACAAGGCAAAAAGGCACGTCAGCACCTACTCTTTCGCAGATTTCGTGCATTTCGGCAGGTTTTAATCCTGCACCGAAAAGTCGGTTAAGACCAAGCACTACTGCCGCACCGTCACTGCTGCCGCCTGCAAGTCCTGCCTGCGTGGGAATATTCTTATCAATATCAATATGTACGCCCTTTACGTCCATTCGGCAGTAATCAAAAAAGCGAAATGCCGCTTTGGCGCATATATTGCTGTCGTCGCAGGGTACGCCTTCGTAGTTGCAGGAAACTGTAACGCTTTCGCTGTCGTTGTCCGTAAGGGTGATTGTGTCGTACAGTGAAACAGTCTGCATTACGGTTGAAATCTCGTGATAACCGTCGGGACGTTTTCCGAGAACTTCAAGTGAAAGATTTATTTTTGCAGGAGCAAGTACTTTAACTTCCATTGTTTAACTCCTCTAAAAACTCTCTGATACGCTCAAGAGCAATTTTAAGATGCTTGAGTGAATAGGAATACGAAACTCGCACAAATCCCTCGCCGCTTTCTCCGAAGGCTGTTCCGGGAACAACTGCAACGTGCTTGTCCATAATCAGACGAGTACAGAATTCCTCTGATGTAAGTCCCGTACTTTTAATACAGGGGAAAACGTAAAATGCGCCCAAAGGCTCAAAGCACGAAAGTCCCATTTCATTAAAGCCGTCAACTACAAGTCTTCTTCTCATATCGTACTCGTCACGCATTTTGCACACGTCACGGTCACCGTTTCTGAGTGCTTCAATAGCGGCATACTGCGCTGTTGTCGGTGCAGACATTATTCCGTACTGGTGAAGCTTTGTCATCTGTGCAATTAACGGAGCAGGTCCGAGCGCATAGCCGAGCCTCCAGCCTGTCATAGCGTAGGATTTTGAAAAGCCGTTGATGACAATTGTACGCTCGTACATATTGTCAAGTGACGCAATTGAAACATGGCTTTTTCCGCCGTATGTAAGTTCCGAATAAATTTCATCAGAGAGAACAATCAGGTCGTGTTTGAGGACAACCTCTGCAATTTCTTCAAGGTCTTTCTTCTCCATAATTGCGCCTGTTGGGTTATTCGGAAAAGGCAGTACGAGAAGCTTGGATTTTGGTGTTATTGCAGCCTCAAGGTCTTTTGCCTTTAATCTGAAATTATCTTCATTTTTTGTCTTGATTATAACAGGAGTTCCGCCTGCCATTACAGCAAGAGGTTCGTAGCAGACAAAAGACGGCTCGGGGATAATAACCTCATCGCCTTGCTGAACAAGCGTTCTGAATGCAAGGTCAATAGCTTCACTTCCGCCTACGGTTACAAGGGTCTGCTTTTTTGCATCGTATGGAATACCGAATCTGCGTTCGTAATAGTTTGCTATTTCCTGTCTTAATTCCATAAAGCCTCTGTTCGGAGAATACCATGTTTTACCTTTTTCAAGGCTTTTTATACCCTCGTCACGAATGTGCCATGGCGTCTGGAAGTCAGGCTCGCCGATACTGAGCGAAATTACGTCGTCCATTTCATTCGCAATATCAAAAAATTTGCGTATTCCCGACGGCTTAACGGTTTTTATGTGGTCGTTTAAATATTTATCGTAATCTATCACAGGATTAAATTCCTCCCGTCGGTGCGATCACCAAAGTCAATAAGGTTCATTCCTCTGTCTTTGTAGCGGCGCATAATAAAGTGTGTGCCTGTTGAAAGCACTCCGTCAATTGTTGAAAGCTTTTTTGCAACAAACATAGCAATGTCCTGCATTGTTTCGCCCCTTACAATAAGTGCAAAGTCATACGCTCCCGCCATAAGATAAACCGATTCAACTTCTTCAAAAGCCATGCAGCGCTCTGCCATTTCGTCAAAGCCTGTTTCTTTTTTAGGGGTTACTTTCAGCTCTATCAGCGCTTCTACATCACCGTCGTCAAGCTCGTCACGGTTAACAACAGCCTGATAACCCTTGATGATTCCCTTGTTTTCATACTCTTTAATCTGCGCCTTTATGTAATCCTCGGGTTCACCGAGCATTGTTGCTATTTCACCGGTTGTAAATCCGGAATTTGTGCTTAAAAGCTGTAACAGTTTATCCATAATTATTCCTCCTGTTATTTTTGTTTAAGGCAATACCGCATTGTGCGGTGTTGCCCTAATTATACCGCCTGAATTGCAAGCTTGTCAACTGTATTAATCAGATTCGTGCAGATTGAAGTTGCAACACAGTAAAGCTCATCACTATTATCTGCGATATTTAGTTCGATATAGTCTGCGTGCTTTGACTGCGATGCAATCAGAGAATTGTCAACGTCAATTATGCTGAAATTTCCCTTTGTAATTTCACCGTTGATGTGCCAGTTATTGCCGTAGTAATACCCGATTATTCCGTTTGATGAAATAATCATAACAAAGGTAATGTGGTGCTTACCTGCTTTCAAGGCAAAGGTGTGAGTGCCTACAATCGGGATTTTGCGGATTTTCAGCACAGCTTTGTCTGCTTTATCCGAAACTATTAATTTTGAAACAGACTTACTCCCCGTAAAAGATGCATAATACTTTTCATTCCCGTACTCGTCAAAAACCGTAAAACAGGACTTGTCGGGAGAAGTGTTGCGTTTAATAAAAAGTTTCATACAATCACCGCTGTAATTATCTGTTGACTTATAAAAATTAATTTATGCGTTTTCAAGCTCATCAAGCCACGCTTTTACAGACGCATCGCTCGGCATTCTCCAGTCGGAACGAGGCGACAGAGTAACAGAACCGACCTTTGGTCCGTCGGGCAGGCATGAGCGCTTGAACTGCTGACTGAAAAATCTCTTTATGAACACAGTGAGCCATTTTTTGATTGTTTCTTCGCTGTATTTATCCTTAAAGGAGAGTTTTGCCATATAATATATTTTACTCGGAGCGTAACCGAAACGTACCAGATAATAAAGGAAAAAGTCGTGAAGCTCATACGGACCTACAACGTCCTCGGTTTTCTGCACAATCTCACCGTTTTTATCGGGCGGCAAAAGTTCGGGACTAACAGGAGTGTCGAGAACATCAAGCAAAACATTCTTTAGTGTTCCGTCAGATTTCTGTGCTTCGTAAGCAGTCAGGTAACGCACAAGAGTTTTAGGGATTGACGCATTAACTGCATACATACTCATATGGTCGCCGTTGTAGGTTGCCCAGCCGAGAGCAAGCTCGGAAAGGTCTCCCGTTCCGATTACAAGACCGTTGTACTTGTTTGACAAATCCATAAGAATCTGTGTGCGCTCACGAGCCTGTGAATTCTCATAGGTTATATTTGTAACACTTTCATCGTGTCCGATGTCGGAAAAATGCTGACGGACAGCAAGAGTGATATTGATTTCTTCAAAGGAAACACCGTATGCCTCAGCAAGTTTTTCTGCATTTGACTTGGTGCGCTTTGTTGTGCCAAAGCAAGGCATAGTTACGGTATGAATATTCTTTCTGTCGAGCGAGAGCATATCAAAAGCGTGAACGCAGACGATTAGTGCAAGGGTGCTGTCAAGTCCGCCCGATAAACCTAAAACAACGTTCTGAATACCCGTATGTGCAAGACGTGTTGCAAGACCTGTTGCCTGAATTGTGAGGATTTCCTCACAACGGTTTTCGAGGTCGCTCTTATCCGACGGAACAAAAGGAGTACAAGGAAAAGTTCTTGATAATTTTGTATCACGCTTTTTTATTTCAAAATCCTTTTCGGAATAGTATCGTGAATTACAGTCAGGTATATAGTCGATATATGTGTTTGTCCTTCTGCGTTCGCTCATAAGGCGTTCGACGTCAATGTCGGCATAGGTTATTCCGTTATTAAAGCGACAGCTTTCAGATACTATTGTTCCGTTTTCGGCAATTATATTCTGCGCCGAAAAAACCATATCTGTTGTGCTTTCGCCGAAACCTGCGTCACAATAGACATAGCCGCAGCAGAGCTTTGCACTCTGCATTTTTACAAGGTCACGGCGGTACTGTGCTTTACCGATTAAATCATCGGAACAAGAGAGATTACATATAATAGCTGCTCCGCTCTGTGCAAGTCTTATTGACGGTGACTCGGCTACCCACAAATCTTCACAGATTTCAACCCCGATAGTAAAATCATCCATACCCAAGCAACGGAATATTTGCTTTGATGATATTAAAACATCATCTTCACCGGCGTAAGTTACTGATTCAACTGTATTTTTGCCGCTTGTAAAATGTCTTACCTCGTAAAATTCACTGTAATTAGGAATATTCACCTTTGGTACTGCCCCGAGGATTTCGCCCCTGCAGATTACAACACCGCAGTTATAAAGCGATTGCTTTACCGCTATTGGAACTCCTACAACAAATACTATGTCGAGGTCTTTCGTTTCATTTTTTATCTTCAAAACGGCTTTTTCAGCCGCTTTAAGCAATGTACTTTGTAAAAACAAGTCCGAGCAGGTGTAGCCTGTTACACAAAGCTCAGGAAAAACCAAAAGCGACGCTCCGTTCTGATATGCCTCTTTAACGCATGCGATGATCTGATTTGCGTTATAATCACAATCTGCTACTCTGATTTTTGGCGTTGCCGCCGCTGTTTTTACAAACCCGTATTTCAAATCTATCATTCCTTATACAAAAATATCCATAGAAAATTACATTCCTATGGATATTATACCTCATTTTTCAATATTATACAAGCACTACAGCAGTGTTCTTGTAAGACGTTTTCTGTGGAAAAGATACTGTGTTTCAAGCATAGGCTCGAATTTTGCAATGTAACAGCTCATATATCCCATCATCAACCAAAACCACATAACCATAAAGGAAATGTCATACAAGAGGGCTTTCTCAAACATTGCATAAATAAGATATGCAAACAGGAAAGCAAACAGACAGGGATAAACGTCGTTGCGGAAGGTCTTTTTCTGCAAAAACAAGTGCTGTGCAGAATGCTTTGCAAAGCGGAATCCGAAGATACCGAACAGCAGAAATCCTATTATTCCCGTTGAAACGAGAATCGTAAGATATCCGTTGTGCAAATCGCTTTGGTGGTAGGAATAGTTGAGAACTCCGTTTGAATATTCCTCACTGTAAAAGACTATATTTCCGTTTGAAATACCAATAATAGGAGATATTTTGAACAGATTAATTGACTCTTTCCATAGCTTGAAACGTCCGCTGTCAATGTTTTTGTTTTCGTGGCCGAAGGTAACGTCTTTTTTCCCTTCTGTTGTATTATTTTCCGTTGATGATATTCCCGAAGTTATATCATTGTCGCCCATAATTACGCTGATAATTGAATTTGTTTTTGATAGGACAACGGAAAAACCAGTCTGACAAATCGTTCTCAGCATAAGTGCCGAAGAAACAAGAAATGCACCGACAACTACAAGAGCAATTATTTTGAATATTATTTTTGACGCTGACAAGCCTGTTTTGTCTGCAAAGAAAATGTATATTATATATACTATTGCATATGCAAGGATTAAAACCAAAGACGCATTTGAGTCGCAAAGGATAAGTGAAAACAGGTTTGTTGCCACGCAGGTGAAAATCCAGATTTTACTCACTCTCGGCTGTTTTACGGACTTCATCAATTTTTCTTTATAGAGCATATGACAGCAGACTATTGACACAACTGAAACAAAGCCCAAAAGATTAGGATTGACGTAAACGCCCGTAAAGCGATTTTCATAAATTGTAAATTTAATCCAGTACCACTCAAACGTGATACCGAACATAAGGCAGATAATTCCGATAATATTTGCAACTGTTGTGACATAAACTATAAATCTTGCAATTGAATAAAGCTCGCTTCTGAAATCAAAATCAGGCTCGGTATGCATTCCGTAAAAAACAAAAAAACATACTAAAACATGAAGAAGCATTATAAGGCTGTAGAGAATTGTTGCCGAGAAATTTATGATAATTGATAATAAAGAGAAAATCAGAAAAGCTCCTATCCAAAGTCCGAAACGGAGTTTGAAAAAAGTTTTGTTGACACGCTGATTATAAATTGCAAGTCCTACTCCCCATATAAACAGGAAAACAAGCAAAACGTATGCGGGAATCTGGAGAAATGCAATATTGCAGAAGAATAAATCAGCTATGTAGAGTTTTCTGAAAAGAGAAGAATCCTTTAACTTTTCTTTAACAGCAATCATTTTTATACCTCATATCAGCAGAAAACCTCTTTGACGGTTTTTAACATAAGCTTTAAATCAGAACGAAATCCGAAATTCTCGGTATACTGTAAATTATATTTCATCTTTTCGGGAAGTATTTTTTCAATATAAACCTTGTCAACATCCTGCTCTGATCTTAAAAGCTTTTCCTCGTCCTTATACATAATAGACGCAAGCGAGGTTATTCCGGCAGGAATAAGGAGTGTTGCAAGGTATTCGGGTTTGTATTGCTCAACATACTTTGGTACTTCGGGACGTGTTCCTACAACGGACATACTGCCCGAAAGCACATTGAAAATCTGCGGAAGCTCATCAAGACGGTATTTTCTTAAAAATCTGCCTACCTTTGTCACCCTTGAATCGCTGTCGGTAGTAACAAGCGAGCCGATTTTATCGGCATTTTCAACCATTGTGCGAAATTTGAGAATTTTAAAATGTCTGCCGTAGGTTGTAACACGCACCTGTCTGTAAAAGACGGGTCCTTTTGAGGTTACTTTGACTGCGACGGCAATAATTATAATAGGAATAATCAGAATAACAAGCAGTATTACGGAGAAAATCAAATCCGTAATGCGCTTTAAAACAAGACTTCCTGTTTTTTTACACAGAATATCATAATAATATTTTACTTCCTCACACTGAAACTGCTTTGGAAGTTTATCAAATGATTTCATGCCATATCTCCTTATAATAAGCATAAATATTGCATTTTACTATGATATTATATATCTTTTTAAAATCTATTTCAATTATTATTTCAAAATCTTAATAATTTACGGCATAACGTAAAAACCGACGGTATGCAGCCGTCGGTTTTTAGGTAATTTTATGGAGTAATCAAGCACATAGAAAGGAAGTTGTCAGTTAATTAATGTAAGATAATCTTTATCTTGTCTATACTATACCACAGTCTTTGTTTATTGTCAACACTTTTTTTAAACTTTTTTTAAAAATAATATGTTAATTATTTAATTATTTATAAATCACTAAACCTCTTGACTAAATGCTTAAAAAAATGTAAAATTAAATCAGCAAGGAGGAATAACAATGAGCAACGAATACAATCCCGACCTTGTCACTTTAATCAGTGACGAAGGAGAAGAAATTGAATTTGAAATCCTTGATATAATTGAAAACGATGAAGGAAAATTCTATGTACTCTACCCCTACTATGCCGATCCTGCTGACGCAGTGAACGACCCCGGCGAGTATTATATTTTTGAAGTTCAGGAAATTGACGGTGAAGAAGAACTTGCTGAAATTGAAGACGATGAAAAGCTCGACAGAATTGCCGCAATATTTGAAGAAGAATATAACAAAGAACTTTTTGATGAGGATGAGTAATTTTTTAATTCTTTTAACATAATATAATATTAGGATTTTAATTGACTTTAGTCTTTTTTCCTGCCCGATTCGCGAATGATTTTAAAATAACCCTACAACTCTTAAATCGGGAGCTTGGCTCTTTAAGCGGTGTGCAGACCTCCCGTGTTCGGAAGAAGGGAGCCTGAAGCTTAAAGGCGGGCACCCACCTGCTTTTTCGTAGGCAGGTTATTATTTAAATCATACGGTCGGGCGGGATTTTTATTGTTTATAATTTTCCAATTTTTTCTATATATCTATTAAAAAACAGGAGTAAAAATATATGAATGTTTCAGTTCTCGGATGCGGCAGATGGGGCAGCTGCATTGCATGGTATCTCGATAAAATCGGTCATGACGTGCTTTCCTGCGGTCTTGCCGACGCCCCTGAGTTTATTCAGCTGAAAAAAACTCACAAAAACGACTACCTTACTTTTCCCGATTCCATTGAAGTTTCTTCGGATTTGGAAAAAGCTGTAAGCAGAGCAGAAGTGATTGTTATTTCAATTTCTTCCCAGTATCTGCGTTCTTATTTTGAGGATATTTCAAAGTATAACCTTGACAATAAAATTATTGTGCTTTGTATGAAAGGCGTTGAAGCAACAACAGGAAAACGCCTCAGCGAGGTTGTCGGGGATTTTGTTGATGAAAGCAAAACTCCGATTGCTGTCTGGGTAGGTCCGGGACACCCGCAGGATTACGTTAAGGGTATTCCGAACTGCATGGTAATCGACAGCAAAAATCAGGCTGTTAAGGAAAAACTTGTCAATGAGTTTACAAGCGAGCTTATTCGTTTTTATCTTGGCACTGACTTAATCGGAAGCGAAATCGGAGCTGCGGCTAAAAATGTAATCGGAATTGCCGCAGGTATGCTTGACGGTCTTAACTACACGTCCCTTAAAGGCGCACTTATGGCACGAGGCACAAGGGAAATTGCAAGACTTATAAAAGCACTTGGCGGAAACGAAATGAGTGCATACGGACTTTGCCATCTCGGAGATTATGAGGCTACGCTGTTCTCCCCTTGGAGCCATAACAGGAAATACGGTGAGGACCTTGTAAAGGGCATTAAGTTTGAAAAACTTGCCGAGGGCGTTATGACGTCAAAGGCTTTGTATAAGCTGGGCTGTGACTACGGAGTTGAACTTCCTATTGTTGAGAGCGTATATAACGTTCTGTTCAATAATGTTGACGCAAAAGAAGCTTTGGGAAAGCTATTTGTGCGCTCGGTAAAAAAGGAATTTTAACAGGCGGATATGATTATGAAAAATACAGGAACCAAAAATAAAAATTCAACGAAGAAAAGCACTGACGGCAAAAAAGCTACCGTTAAAACAATCAGCAGACAAAATACATTTGAATATGTAATTGTAAATATTATCTGTCTGTTTTTGTTTGTTGCATTCGGATACATAGCAATTATGAGTTTCTTGCAGACAAGCGTCTTTGACGAAGCCGCTTATTCAAGTGAAAAAATCCTTTATGAAATGGATAATATTGCACTGAACATTTTCTGCACAGCTGTTTTTACAGTTTTTGTGTTTAAAATGAAAAAACACTACGACTTCTTTGCAAAAGTTGATTTACGTTTTATGGAAGTCGGTCTTGTAATTTACACAATTCTGCTCGGTTTGATATGGATTTTTTCCGTTGCTTCAATCCCTGCGGCTGACAGCCAGAATGTATTTGAAACAGCAACAGAGGCAACTGTCGGTGATTATTCTTCAATAAACGGCAACGGAGATTTTTATAACAGCGCATACTATAACAATTACGCTTACTACAACTTCTATCCTTTCCAGCTTGGATTTGTGTTTATCAGCGAGATAATTTACAGAATTTTCGGCACTTCAAGCTCTATGCCCGTTCAGGTGCTGAATGTAATCTGCGTAGCTCTTGCGTATCTTGGCATTGCAAAAATCACTAAGCATATTTTCAAAAGACGTTCGATTGAATTTATCACAATTCTTCTGCTTGCCGGTTGTTTTCAGCCGATGCTTTTCTGTACCTTCGTTTACGGCAATATTATCGGAATGTGCTGTGCAATCTGGGCAAGCTACTTTTTGATAAGATATTTTCAGACTTCAAAATATATACTTCTTCTCCCCTGTGCAGGACTTCTTGTTCTGGCTACAATGGCAAAATACAATAATATGATTTACCTTGTTGCATTTGTGATTATGCTGATAGTTCACACGGTAAAGGAGAAAAAGTGGCAGAGCATTGCATTTGCGCTTGCACTCTGCGTTGCAACCGTAGGTATAAGTAATCTGATTATTATAAGCTATGAAAGCAGAGCAAATACTGACCTAGCCGACGGTGTGTCGCAGGCAATGTACCTTGATATGGGACTTAATGATTCATATATGGCTCCCGGTTGGTACAACGGTCTTGCACTTGAAACGTATAAAAGCAGTAACCTTGACAACAAAGTTGCCGACCAGAGAGCATGGAGCGACATTAAAAACAGATTAAATGTGTTCGGAAGCAATCCTGAATATGCAATTGACTTCTTTGGCAAGAAAATTGTAAGCCAGTGGAACGAGCCTACCTTTGAAAGTATCTGGGTAAGCGAGGTTAAGTCACATAGTTACAATGTCAATTCTATCGGCAACGGTATGTATAACGGAAGTTTAGGACAGTTCTTTGAATTGTATTTCAACCTTTATATACAAATTCTGTATATTCTGTTTGTAATAGGAATTTACTGTTTATTCCTTAAACGAAAGACTAACATTGAAACAGCGTTGCTTTTGCTTGTTATTTTGGGAGGATTCGGATATCATCTTCTTTTTGAAGGAAAATCTCAGTATATTCTGACATATATTCCCCTTCTGATTCCGACTGCGGCATTCGGAATGAATACAATACTCGAAGGCAAATTTACAAAGGTTAAAGAAATTGTCGGAAAGCTAAAAGCGATTCCCGAAACGAAAAATGCATAAGTCGAGTACCTCGACAAGTAATTTGAGCAGGCAGCTTGATGTTATCAGAACTTCTTTGACAGACTGTTTCTAAACAATTTCTATAAATTAAAAAAAGGCTGTAATGTGTATCAGTAAAAACATACACATTACAGCCTATATTTATTCAAAATCGTCGAAACCTGTTTCAATAAGTAAGCCTTTAAAATATTCAACATCATCGTCGGTGTAAGAGAATCGGTTTTTAATTCCGTTCTTTACATTGACGTTTTTATCTATAAAAAATCTTCTGAACCACATTTGAACCCAAGAAACCGGAAGTAAAAACGGAAAACTGTTCAGATACGAATAATTTACCGACATAGAATTTTTATTTGGAAATACGCTACTTAAAAAATAAGAAAACTTCGACTTGCTTTTGCCCTCTTTCTCTACCGATTTAATCATCTTATGCGAGCCTATCATAACGCCTGCATCAATTCTGCCGAGCCTTGCGCTCAGAAGAATGAATACTTCTAAATCGTCAAAGGTAATCTTTTGTTTGTCGGGAGAAAACCAATTGAAAGCAATTTCCCTTATACGCTTTTCGAAAGTTTCCAGTTTAAACAGTCTGAGTTTATCACTTAAATAATCAAGGTCAAAATCATCTTTATGATTGCGGTAATATACGTAGGTATCAAGCAACATTCTGATACTCAAACCACCCATTCTGAAATGATTGGAATTATGGACAAGCATATACAAATAGTGGTCTTCAAGGCTTAATTCATACGAATATTCATATCCGTCACGTTTTATTGATTTGTCGATTATGTCAACAAGGTAGGGATAATAACTTTCCCATTCGTGAACAAGAGTTGCATGCATTTCAATATACATATATGGTTTTTTCTTAAAGTGGTACTGATTATCGTCGTAATGTAAAAATTCATAACCAAGCTCTGAAAAAGCTTTTTTTACCAAATCAATCTGATTTCTGTTAAAAAGAATGTCATAATCGCTTATTGAACGGTAATCGGAACGAGGATATTCATTTTTAATAAAATAGCCTTTGAGAGGAACATTTTTGATTTTATACTTATCAAAGGCAGAAAGCACCTTTTCAATCTCATAACCGTGATTACTGTCAATTAAAATTTCAGCGTTAATATTCTCTTTCAGAATTTTAATTATATCTTGATTCGGAAGATATTCTTTAGGAAGTGTTAAAACAGTATTTGCAAAAGCCGCATCAAGTCCGCAGATTTTTGAAATGTTAAACAGTCTGAGCCAGTTTATACCCTCATAAGGAATAGGAGCAGGAGTTTCATTTACGGCAGAGGAGAAAACGCTGATAAGATAGGAATATTCTTTTTTCTCAATATCATTCAACTGTTTTTTCATCTGATTTTTTATTTCCTTTTCCGAATAATTTTGAAACTTTATTTGTACCGAAACGATAAGAATGTCTGAAAAAACGGGTATAGAACCAGAAATTGACATAAAGTCTGTAGCTGAAAGAGTTTACGCTGTATGCCTTTCCTTTGCGGTAAAAAGCTGTTACAACGCCTATGATATCGCTGTCCTTTATTCCGTGCTCTAATACAAACTGATTATCACCGCAAAGCACATAGCTTCCGTCAGCGTCAAAGTTTACAATTCTGTGGAGAACGTAAGACCCGTTACTCCTTTTATAAAACGGAATATCAAAAAGATGCAGTCTGCCGTCTGGCTTTGAGAGTACAACAACGTCTTCACCGTCACGCAGCATCGGAAGCATACTTTTTCCTTTAGCAGAAAATGTCACCGTGCCTCCGCTGTTTAGTTTTTCAACCATTATATCTATTACGTCATCAATTGCGACTTCTTTACTCAAGAATATCAGCGCCCTTTACCTTTTCTATGAACAAATCAATATCCTTTTCAGCCTTTTGCTCGGTTACTTCATATTCATCAAGCATTTTACTGATAAGTTCTTCCCTGTTTGCTCCGTTCTGCATAAGATTAAAAAGGAATGCACCTGTTTCATTGAGGTTGATAATACCGTTAAAGTCAAGCGACATATTATTTACGGGTACTACAACGTAGGAATCAGCAACCTTGCGCAAAATAAAATCTTCCTTTATCTTCATAAAACCACCTGCTATATACGAATATTCTATGCAATCTATTATAATATACAGCAATAAAAAAAGCAAGGGCATTGCAGTTTTGCAACACCCTTGATTATTTTAAATAATAATTATCCTTCAACAAGCATTTTGTTTAAAGCTGTTGCATCTGTTATATCTACAAAACCGTCACCGTTAATATCAATTACCGTTTTATATTCAAAAACAAATTTTCTATCACTTTCAATGCCTGCAATATATTTCTGAATTTCAGTTGCATCCTTTACGCTGAGTATCCCGTCACTGTCTGCATCACCGAATAATGAAATACGAGAAAATGTCTTGTCGTTGGATTTCATTACCTTATAAAATTTATCCATTTCAACTACGTTATTTGCATATGCATCATTAATTATGGAAACACCGTCTTCAGTAGCAATAAAGTATATTCCTTCTTCGTCGCCGCCTGTAATTCCCGGACTATATAAAATATAGTCGCCAAATACATTTACACATACCATATCACTAATAAAACCATACCAGCATAAAACATCAAATCTTGTGCCGTCGCTGTTTTCACCGGTTCCTATATAGGTGTACTTATACTGAGTATTTATATCCTGATATACAACAGTACCATCACCAGTGGTATATTTTGTAAAATAGTCGTATTCATCAATTCCGGCAGCAAAAGCAGAAAAACACATTACGCTAGTAAGCAAAACAAAAGAAACTAAAACTGAAACTGCACGTTTAAAAAACAATCTTTTCATAAAAATTCCTCCTTAAAAAATTAATTAAATAAAATATACCAAAATAATATATATATTTATTTAATTTAATTATAGCGATATTACTATATATTGTCAAGTAATCAGTGAATTTTTATTAATTATGTTTTAACACAAAAAACAACAGACTGCCGGAATTGACAGTCTGTTGTATAAAACTTCAATAAATAAATTATTTAATTAATACATTCCGCCCATATCGGGTGCTGCGGGAGCAGCGGGAGCGGCAGGCTCCTTGATGTCTGCAACGAGTGACTCTGTTGTGAGTACCATTGCTGCAACAGAAGAAGCGTTCTGGAGAGCAGAACGTGTTACCTTTGTCGGGTCAACGATACCAGCTGATACCATATCTGTGTATTCCTCTGTAAGAGCGTTGAAGCCATAGCCAACCTTGTTAGCTTTCTTTACGTTCTCTGCAATTACGCTGCCCTCAAGACCTGCGTTTGCGGCAATCTGACGGAGCGGCTCTTCAAGTGCCTTAAGAACAATCTTTGCACCTGTCTTTTCATCACCTTCGAGTGTATCAACGTAAGCTGCTACAGCAGGGATAGCATTCATGCAAGCGATACCGCCGCCGGCAACGATGCCTTCTTCAACTGCTGCCTTTGTAGCTGCGAGTGCGTCCTCAATGCGGAGCTTCTTCTCCTTCATTTCTACTTCTGTAGCTGCGCCAACCTTGATTACTGCTACGCCGCCGGCAAGCTTTGCAAGACGCTCCTGAAGTTTTTCACGGTCAAAGTCTGATGTTGTAGCATCAATCTGCTTTCTGATCTGTGCAACTCTGCCGCTGATTGCTTCTTTATCACCTGAACCGTCAACAATGATTGTGTTTTCCTTTTCAACCTTTACCTGACGAGCAGTACCGAGCTGGTCGATTGTTGTATCCTTAAGTTCAAGACCAAGGTCAGAAGTGATTACTGTGCCGCCTGTGAGAATTGCAATATCCTGAAGCATTTCCTTTCTTCTGTCACCAAAGCCGGGAGCTTTTACTGCAACGCAATTAAATGTACCACGGAGTTTATTGAGCACGAGAGTAGTAAGAGCCTCACCCTCAACGTCCTCAGCGATGATGAGGAGCTTTCTGCCTGACTGAACTACCTGCTCAAGGAGCGGGAGAATTTCCTGTGTTGTGGAAATCTTCTTGTCTGTGATAAGAATGAGAGGATTGTCAAGTTCTGCTACCATTTTATCTGTATCAGTTACCATATAAGGAGCAATGTAGCCTCTGTCGAACATCATACCTTCAACAACTTCGCTGTAGGTTTCTGCTGTCTTTGACTCCTCAACAGTAATTACACCGTCTGTTGTAACTTTGTCCATTGCCTCAGCAATAAGATTACCGATAAATTCATCCTGTGAAGAAACTGTTGCAACTCTTGCGATATCCTCTGTACCTGCTACCTTCTGGCTGTTGTCCTTAACTGCCTTAACAGCAACGTCTACTGCGTCTGCAATACCCTTTTTAAGTACCATGGGGTTTGCGCCTGCTGTTACGTTCTTCATACCCTCTCTGATAAGAGCCTGTGCAAGAAGTGTAGCTGTTGTTGTACCGTCGCCTGCAACGTCGTTTGTCTTGATTGAAACTTCCTTTACAAGCTGTGCGCCCATATTTTCAAAAGGATCGTCAAGCTCAATTTCCTTTGCAATTGTAACACCGTCGTTTGTGATTAACGGAGCACCGAACTTTTTGTCGAGAACAACATTTCTGCCCTTAGGTCCGAGTGTGATTTTTACTGTATCAGCAAGCTGATCAATGCCCTTCATAAGAGCTTTTCTTGCGTCTTCACCATAAGCGATTTGTTTAGCCATAATTAGTTACCTCCGATATAATATATTATACGATTATTCTACTGTTGCAAGAATGTCTGACTGACGAACGATTGTGTATTCCTCACCGTCAAGCTTAACTTCTGTTCCTGCATACTTGCTTGCGATTACCTTGTCGCCGACCTTAACGTACATTTCAACCTCGTTGCCGTCAACGATACCACCGGGGCCTACTGCAACAACAGTAGCGAACTGAGGCTTTTCCTGTGCTGCGGAAGAAAGGATGATTCCGCTTTTGGTTTTTTCCTCTGCCTCTTCAACTTTTAATACTACTCTGTCAAGTAATGGTTTAATACTCATAATACAGCCTCCTGTAAAAATATAAAATATAAATTATTTTAGCACTCTCACTTCCTGAGTGCTAATTATATTTTATACCATTTTTTTGAAATGTCAAGAGGAATTTGACTATTTTTGACCTTTATTTTTATATACATTATTTTTTTAATGTGCATACAATTAGTTTTCTTACAGTAAGTTAAATAAAAGGCCGATTTATCAGCGATTATAAATGCGTATAAATATAGATTTTATACAAATTATTTCCCACTTAAGTTTCTAATGTTGTTAATATTACAAAATTACATTGACATTAATTTAAAAATATATTATTATTTATTCATAAATATAATTTTCAGGAGAAATATGTTATGATAATAAAAAAGATACTTTCAAAATTATTATGTGCTGCTGTAATTGCAACTATGTGTATTGCGGCAACAGCTTGTTCATCATCAAATTCTTCTTCAGCAGAATCCAAGGTTTCAGCTGACGGCTATGAGCTTCCTTACGAATACAGCGACGGCTACACAGCAAAGCTTAAAACAACCGACGAAACAACTTATCTTGTTACATCAACCGATTTAATCGGAAATAAGGTCGTTCAATTCAAAACTGACAAGAGTGAAGAAGAAGTAAAAAAATATTATGATGATTACTTTGATACGCTTGAAGAAGTCAAGCTTAAAAACGAAAAAGATAAAACGCCCGGCTATTTTGACAAGGATAAAAGACTTATTATGTATAATCTCGTAGTCTGGACTGCAGACGGCAAGACTAATTATCAATTAAGCTGTGAAGCCTGCGACAACCTTTCAGACAGTGAAAACTGGGAAGCAAAATAAATTACATACAAATATTAAAGCGGTCGAATAAATCGACCGCTTTTGTTGTTTTATTAATCTGTGCTTAACAACATTCTGTCATTTTCAAGCTTTGAACCACTTACCTGTTCGAATTTCTGCAACAGATGCTCAACAGTGAGCTTTTTCTTCTCTTCACCGGAAATATCAAGAATAATTTTACCCTCGTTCATCATAATAAGACGATTTCCGTGAGTGATTGCATCGTGCATATTATGAGTAATCATCATCGCAGTCAAGCCTTCATTGCTGATGATTTTGTCGGAAAGGTCAAGTACCTTTGCAGCTGTAGCAGGGTCAAGAGCTGCGGTATGTTCATCAAGCAAAAGTAGTTTTGGAGTTCTCAAAGACGCCATAAGAAGTGTAAGAGCCTGTCTCTGACCGCCCGAAAGCAAACCGACTTTTGTTGTCATTCTGTCTTCAAGTCCGAGACCGAGTGTTGACAGCTTTTCACGGAACATTGCCTTTTCAGCTGAGGTTGTGCCCCATCTCAAAGTTCTGCTTTTACCGCGTCTGTATGCTAATGCAAGATTTTCTACAATCTGCATATCGGGTGCAGTACCCATCATCGGATCCTGAAAGACTCTGCCGATATACTTTGCCCTTTTGTGCTCCTTTAAACCGGTGATATTGACTCCGTCAAGGTAGATACTTCCGTTATCAACAGGCCAGACGCC
Source organism: uncultured Ruminococcus sp. (assembly GCA_902766885.1). Taxonomy (GTDB): domain Bacteria; phylum Bacillota; class Clostridia; order Oscillospirales; family Acutalibacteraceae; genus Ruminococcoides. The sequence goes on from CACXFS010000036.1 coordinate 36,699, forward strand.
TGTTATTGCGTTCATAAGAGTTGACTTGCCGGCACCGTTACCACCGATTATTGTTACAAAATCACCCTTATTAAGGTGGAGCGAAACTCCCGTTAAAGCCTTTTTCTCATTTATTGTACCGGGGTTAAAAGTTTTTTCGATTTTATTAATTTTCAGCATCTAACTTTTCCCCTCTCTTTTTTGCAAGTTTAAACGAGCTTTTTTTCTGTCCTTTAAGGTATGGTACTGCAAGGAACAGTGCAACTATTACGGCGGTAAACAGTTTCAAGTCGTTTGAGTCGAGCTTCAGCCAGAGAACTATTGAAATTACAATGTAGTAAACTACTCCGCCGAGAACAACAAACGTAAGCTTTCCCCAGAAATTGAGGTGTTTGCCAAGAAGTGCAAGACCGATTACCTCGCCGATAATTACAGCTGCAAGACCGATTACGATTGCACCTCTGCCCATATTGATGTCAACATATCCCTGGAACTGTGACATAAGTCCGCCCGAAAGAGCAACAAGGGCATTTGAAAGTGCAAGACCGATTATTTTCATATTATTAATGTTAATTCCCTGAGCACTGCTCATAGAATGGTTACTGCCAGTAGCACGCAGTGCAGAGCCTTGTTCTGTTCCGAAATACCAGTAAAGGAGCAGAATTATTGCAACAGCAAAAACAGCCGTTACCAATATAGCCATAGGAACGTTACCGAGAGATACATACAAATCTGTTTCACCGAAGTTGAAAGATTTGTTTGCAGACATACCCATTATTCTGAGGTTTATTGAATATAATGCAAGCTGTGTGAGTATTCCCGAAAGAATTGCGGGAATACCGAGCTTTGTATGCAAAAGTCCTGTTACTGCGCCTGCGGCAAGACCTGCAAGCACGGCTATAAGCAGGCAAGACCACATAGGAAAGCCTGCAATTTTTAGCATTACGGTCACTGCACCGCCGGTTGTAAATGAGCCGTCAACAGTTAAGTCGGCTATGTCAAGTATTCTGAATGTTATGTAAACACCGAGCGCCATTATACCCCAGATTATTCCCTGGGCAATAGCGCCGGGCATACTTCCGAGAAGATTCATCGGATTTAATGATGCAAAATAAGAAAGTATAGATTCCACAAGTATTATCCTTTATTTTTTATTTCTATAATAAATATATCTCTATTAACACAATCAAGGGGCTGTCTCAAAGCACATTAATGCTTTGAGATAGTCCCCGAAAATTTAATAAGGAATTATAAATTATTCAGCAGCAATTGCCTCGTAATCATCAGGCACTTCAATGCCGAGAGTTTTACAGATTTCTGCATTGTACTTCTTTGTGAATTTAGGAGCACTCTGGATTTCCATTGTGCTGATGTCAGCACCGTTTACGAGAATATCGTAAGCCATTTCGCCTGTTTTCTGACCAAGGTCATAGTAGCTGATTGAAAGTGTTGCAACACCGCAGCCTGCGCAGATGCCTTCTTCGCCTGCTACAATCGGGATTTTCTTCTCAAGTGCCACGTTATTGATTGCCTTTGTGCAGGAAGCGGCTGTGTTATCTGTAGGAATGTAGAGAACATCGCTTTCACTGCAAGCAGTTGTTGTTACGGAAGTAACGTCGTTTGAGTCAGAGAATGTGTATGTGTTTACTTCATAACCGTCTTTTTTGAAGTACTCGGTAATTGTATCAGCCTGATAAATTGAGTTAGGCTCACTTGAGCAGTAAACAATACCAACCTTTTTAGCGTCAGGGAAAAGCTCCTTGAGCATTTCTGCCTGTCCGTCAAGAGGAGCAAGGTCGGAAGTACCTGAAATGTTTGCGCCTGTTGTGCCTTTCCAGTCGCTGATATTAAGAGCTGTAGCATAGTCTGTAACTGATGTTCCGAGAATAGGAATGTCCTTTGTTGATGACATAGCTGCCTGAAGAGCAGGGGTTGCGTTTGCAAGAATCAAATCAACCTTGCTTGTAACAAACTGATTGCAGATTGTTGAGCAGGTAGCTGAGTCGCCTGCCGCATTTTTCTCATCAAATGTAACCTTATCTTCTCCGAGCAACTCAGTAAGCTTATCCTTAAAGCCCTTTGTTGCGGCATCAAGAGCATCGTGCTGTACGAGCTGACAGATACCGATGTTGTAAACCTTGTCGGCATCAGCCTTGCTTGAGTTGCCGGAAGCTTCGCTTGAAGAACCGGATGAACCGCCGCAGCCTACGAGTGCAAATGACATTGTAAGAGCTGCAAGTAAAACAGCCAATACTTTTTTAGACTTTTTCATAATTTTTCCTCCTAAACGCTTTTACACTTTTATGTGCTAAAGTGATTTTACAAATAGTATTATACAACATATTACGTTACTTTTCAATAGTTTTGCTAATATTCATTAAATGTAAATAATTTGAAATAATAATTTTTGTCTATTTTGTCGCTACATTTTTATCTCCGAGCTGGAATTTGAGTTCTTTTATCATTACATCATTAAGCGAAACCCACATAGACGAGGGTGCTTTAACCTTTCTGTTTGAATTTGTAAGATAAAAAATGACCGGTGTAGGACCTTCAAAAATATCGAGCACACGCTTTGCCTTAACATAAAGCTCAGTGTTTAAATCGTCAATGCGCAGATACAGAGCAGACGGTTTTGTATTGACAGGCTTTGCAGGTATATTACGTGCTTGCTGTCCTGCATTAAGTGCAAAGTTGTTGTTTTTACATTCCTCATTTGAGCGAGCTTTTTCGATTGTATCGCAAATAAGCTTTGGTTCTTCGTTTTCTTTAAAATTCAGCGTTCCCCGAATTAAAATTGCGTTTCCGTCGCTTAAATACAGTGCGTACTTTTCATAGACATTCGGAAAAATAACTGCTTCCATTGAGCCGTATCTGTCCTCAATATTCACAAAAGCCATCATTTTGTTGTTCTTGGTAAGCTGAGTTTTGACCTTTGATACAATGCAGACAAGCGACACCTTTTTGCCGTCAAAATAGAGTCCCGAATCATTTGAAATAATCTCGCCCGTTCTGTCAGCCTTAATGATTCGTGAAAATTCTGTATAATCGTCCATCGGGTGACCGCTTAGATACATTCCTGCAATTTCATTTTCCATATGAAGAAGCTCATTTTTTGGGAATTCCTCCATATCGGGAATTTGCGGCTCGGAGGAAGTTTTACGGGTTTCTCCTCCCAAATCGAAAAATGAAATCTGACCGCCCATATTGCGCTTTGACTCGTAATCCAAATCGTCAAGAACTGTCTTGCTTACTGCAAGGAGCTGACGGCGGTTTGCACCCAGTGTATCGAAAGCACCGCATTTTATAAGGCTTTCAATTGCCCTGCTGTTCATATTCCTGCCGTAAAGACGCTTGCAGAAGTCATAAAATGATTTATACGGCTTGTATCTTCTTTCAGCAATAATTTCATCAATAAACTGCCTTCCGAGGTTTTTAATTGCAAGCAAGCCGTAGCGGATATTACCGCCTGTTACGGAAAATCCGTGATTACTTTCGTTCACATCGGGCGGAAGTACTTTGATTCCGAGGCGCTGACATTCGCCGATATAAACTGCCATTTTGTTCTGATTATCAAGAACGCTTGAAAGCAGAGCTGCCATATACTCACGAGGGTAATAGCACTTGAGCCACGCTGTTTTGTAAGATATTGAAGCGTATGCCGCTGCGTGGGATTTATTGAAAGCATAGGACGCAAAGCTTTCCATTTCATCATAAATGGAATTTGCAGTTTTTTCATCAATACCCCGTCTTATGCAGCCGTCAACAATAATATTTCCGTTTTCATCGGTAAGACCGTGAATGAAAATATTTCTTTCCTTTTCCATTACGGCGTGCTTTTTCTTGCTCATTGCACGGCGCACAATGTCAGCACGTCCGAGGCTGTAGCCTGCAAGTGTTCTGAAAATCTGCATTACCTGCTCCTGATAGACAATACAGCCGTAGGTTACTTCAAGAATTTCTTTGAGCATTGGGTGCTTATATCGTATATGCGATGGGTTGTGTCGGCAGTCGATGTAGGTAGGGATACTGTCCATAGGTCCGGGGCGGTAAAGAGAAAGTACAGCTATCAAATCCTCAACGCTGTCTGGCTTTAGCTGGGTAAGCACATTGCGCATACCCTGACTTTCAAACTGGAACACACCCTCGGTATAGCCTTTTGAAATCATATTAAAGACATTTTCATCGTCTTCCCTGACATTTTCGGGATTGTATTCGGGGTAATTGTGCTTTATAAGCTTTTCGGCATCGTCAATTACAGTTAAATTGCGCAGTCCGAGAAAATCCATTTTGAGCAGACCGAGTTCTTCAAGGGTTGTCATAGTAAACTGCGTTACTACATTATCATCATTTTTAGAAAGCGGAACATAGTCGGAAACAGGCTTGTCGGTAATTACCACGCCTGCGGCGTGCATTGTAGCGTGACGCGGCATTCCCTCAATGCTCATTGCAATATCGAGTAGATTTTTTGTCTGCTCGTCCTCGCTGTAGCGTTTATTAAGCTCTGAACTGATTTTGAGTGCCTTTTCAATTGTTATGTTAAGCTCCATTGGAACGAGCTTTGCAATAACGTCAACTGTTGCGTACGGAATTGCAAGCGCCCTGCCGACGTCACGAATTGCGCCTCTTGCCGCCATTGTTCCGAAAGAGATAATCTGAGCAACGTGGTCATCACCATACTTACGGACTACATAATCGATTACCTCTCCCCTGCGTTCCTTGCAGAAGTCAATATCGAAGTCGGGCATACTGACACGTTCGGGATTTAAAAATCGTTCAAACAGCAGATTGTATTTTATCGGGTCAATTGCAGTAATTCCGATACAATATGCACAAAGCGAGCCTGCGCCCGAGCCTCTGCCGGGACCTACGGGAATTCCGTTTGACTTTGCATACTGAACAAAGTCGTTTACGATTAAATAATAATCGACAAATCCCATTTTCGAAACTGTGCTTATTTCGTATTCAAGTCGGTCAATAAGGCTTTTATCGGGATTTTCGCCGTAGTGCTTATACAAACCCTTGTAGCAATTCCTTCTGAAATATTCAAGATGGTCTTCGTTGTTGGGAACGTCAAAGCGTGGAAGCTTGCGTACACCGAACTCAAACTCAACGTTGCATCTGTCCGCAATTTTCTGTGTATTCTCAATTGCCTGCGGATATTTCGGGAAAAGCTCACGCATTTCTTCTTCGGTTTTCAGATAGAACTCATTGGTCTGGAACTCCATTCTATCGTTATCGTTTATAGTGCGGTTCGTCTGGATACAAAGTAAAATATTGTGAATTTTACTGTCCTCTTTTTCGATATAGTGGCTGTCGTTTGTTGCGACAATATCAACGCCGATTTCATCTGCTATGCGGATAAGGTTTGGGATAATCCTCTGCTGTTCTTCAATTCCGTGGTCCTGAAGTTCAATAAAAAAATTATCTTTGCCGAACAAATCACGGTAATACTCTGCTTTGGCTTTAGCACCGTTATAATCACCGTCGAGGAGCTTTTGCGGAATTTCACCTGCAAGGCAGGCTGAAAGGCAGATTAATCCCTCGTGATATTTTTCAAGAAGTTCGTCATCAATTCTCGGTTTTGAATAGAATCCTTCCGTAAAGCCGTAAGAAACGAGCTTAATAAGATTCTGATAGCCGACGTTATTCTCACAAAGGAGCACCATATGATAGTACTTTTCATATGACGAGGTTTTGTCAAAGCGCGAGTGAGGCGCAACGTAGACCTCACAGCCGATAACAGGTTTAATGTTTTCTTTGATACACGCTCTGTAAAAGTCAATTACGCCGTACATTACGCCGTGGTCGGTTATTGCAAGTGAGGTCATACCCTTCTGACGTGCGGCAGACGCTATTTTATTTATGCGGCACGCACCGTCAAGCAGGCTGTATTCGGTATGAACGTGCAAATGTGCAAAAGCCATAATCAATCACCGTTTACTGTTGCATTGATTTTTCCGTCAGAAAACTCAAGCGTGAAATTATCACACTTGTTTAGCTGTGAGCTTGATGTGATTACACTGCCGTCTTTTTCGGCTATTGAGTAACCTCTTGAAAGTATTGAAAGAGGATTCAGGCTTTCAAGCTTGGCGGAAATTTTTGTTATATCATTTGATTTTTCATTATACTTTTCGTTAATTAAATTCTGTGATTTATTCAGTAACAGTTCCATGTTTTTCTCATACTTTTCAATTTTTGACTGAGGAGATACAAGGGAAATTCTACGCTGAAAATCAATCAGCTGTGAACTGCTTTTTCTGAATTGTGAATCCATAAAGGATGAAAGATACTGTAGCTGTGAACTATAATAAGACATTAATTCGGATTTGTCGGGAACTGCAAGCTCAGCCGCCGCCGATGGAGTCGGCGCACGCATATCCGAAACGAAGTCGCAGATTGTAAAATCGGTTTCGTGACCGACTGCGGAAATTACGGGGATAGTGCAGTCATAAATTGCATTAGCAAGCGTTTCGTCGTTAAACGCCCATAAATCCTCTATTGACCCGCCGCCCCTGCCGATGATTATTACATCGCAGGCTTTATACATATCAAGCGTTTTCACTGCACGTACAAGCTGTTCGGGTGCACTGTCACCCTGAACAAGAACGGGGCACATAACGATATTTACACAGGGAAATCTTCTGTAGAGAATGTTGCGTATATCCTGAACAGCCGCACCTGTCGGGGATGTTATCACACCGACTGTTTTTGGAAATTTAGGCAAAGGCTTTTTGTGTGCAGAATCAAAAAGTCCTTTTTCTGCAAGTTTCTTTTTTAGCTGTTCATAGGCAAGCGTAAGCGCACCGATTCCGTCGGGCTGCATATCTTCGATATAGAGCTGATACTGACCTGTAGGCTCGTAAACAGCTACTCTGCCTCGGCAAATTACTTTCATTCCGTCTGTCGGCTTAAAGCGAAGATTTCTTGCGTTGCCCGCAAACATTACGGCACGAATTACTGACTTTTCATCTTTTAGTGAAAGATAGATATGTCCGCTCCGGTAGTGGTCAGTGAGATTTGAAATTTCGCCGGACAAAAAGACAATATTCAGTTTTGAATCATTTTCAATCAGCGATTTGATGTAAAAATTAAGCTGTGAAACTGTAAGCACTCTCGGGGCTGTAAAATTAGGTGTATACATTTTTAAACTTCCTGTATGCAAGATATGCAATTCCTGCCGCATTGTCGGTTGAGTAGCACGGCTCGGCAAAAACAGCATTGTATTTTTCTGTAAAAGAATTTTTAATTATTGTATTAGACATAACTCCGCCTGCAAAAACAAGCGGAAGTTTGCCGTATTTTTCAAGCAGTCTGTCGGTCATCATCATAAGAGTTTTTCTGATGTATTCAAGGCAGTAAGCTGAAATATATTCAGCCCTTTTACCTTCATTAAGTAATCTTTTGCAGATATTTTCAATTCCGCTCAAGCAGCAGTCACAGCCCTTTAAACTTGGGTGGACACTAAATTTTTCCGTATTTTTAAGTGCAAGCTTTTCAAGCTCTGCGCCGCAGGGGAAGTCAAGTCCGAGCATTACACCCACTCTGTCTACTGCCTGTCCTGCGTGCAAATCAAGCGAAGATGCGACAAGCTCAGCAGAAAAGCTGTCACCGTTTCCTTTTGCAAGCACAGCTTCGGTTGTGCCGCCGCTGACGTGAAAAGCAATAAAATTTTTCGAAAATAAATCATCTTGATTTGCACTGTAGAGAGCCGCCGAAATATGCCCCTCCTGATGTGAAAAAGGAAAAAGAGGAATTCTGAGCGCTGATGATAAAATTTTTGCCGTGTTTTCTCCGACAGTGAAACACGGCATATAAGAGCCGTCAATCGGACGGGGCTTCGTGGACACTCCGATTGCGGCTATCTGATTAACATCAATATCCTTTACAAGTTCTGAAAAAAGCGAATGTAACTTCACTGTGTGGTGAAATACAGCGTCACGCTGACGAAGTCCGAGCTGACCGTGCTTTACGGGCAAAAGCTTTTTCTGCTGGAGCATTTCACCTGTTTTGCTGTTAAAAATCGCAGTTGATGTGGTGTAATTAGATGTATCAATTCCGATAAAAAGGCTCATTTTGTTTCCTCATTACTGCGGATAAATGCACCAAGAATTCCGTTGACAAATTTACTTTCGTCAATTGTGTATTTCTTTGCAAGCTCCACAGCCTCGTTTACCGATACGCTGTCGGGTACGCTGTCAAGGTATTTTATCTCGTAAAATGCAAGGCGGAGAATTGCAAGAGAGGGCTTTGAAATTCTTGAAATTGTCCAGCCCTTTTTAAGAAATTTTGAAATTTCAGCGTCAATTTCGTCTTTTTTATCTTCAATTGCACTTACCACCGACTGTGCATAGCCGCAAACTCCGCCCTCAAACATTTCGGAATTATCTTCAATTGTAGCTTCGAGCGGTTCATCATCAAAAGATTTTGAGAACAAAAGCATAAAAGCCTGTTCCCTCGCTTCACTTCTTGTAAGCTTTATCTGTTCGCTGTTTAATTCATTGCTCATTTTTCTACCAACTTTACATTGAAATATAAAATATTATACCATATTGAAACAAAAATGTAAATTACTTTGATAAATAAGTGCAGAAAACATCTGCAAACATTTTCTGCACTTAAGAATTTAAATTATGGAATTATTTTTTTAGACGTTCGAAAATTACCTTTACAAGCTGAATGATAATTGTGGGAATTACTGCGAGCAGTCCGATAAATCCTATCTGTGCGCCTGTGAGTGTTTCAACGCTGAACAGCGGATGCATAAACGGAACAAAGAGTACGAACGAAAGCAGGAACACACCGACAAAGAATGCTGCTACGCTGTAGAGATTTGAAGTAAAGCCGAGTTTGAAAATCGAGTGGCGGCTTCTGCAATTAAAGCCATGGAAAAGACGAGCAAGCGTGAGCGTCGCAAAAGCCATTGTACTTGCGGTTGCAGCGTTAACCTGATAACCGAGATAAAAGGCAACGAGCGTTACTGCGGCAATAAGAGCACCCTGACCAAACATAAGAGCCACAAAATCCTTTGTCATTATGCCTGTTTTTGGGTCACGTGGTTTTTGTGAAAGTAAGTCCTTTTCTGGCTTTTCCATACCGATTGCAATTGCAGGCAGCGAGTCTGTGAGGAGATTTATAAACAGAAGATGAACTGCCTCAAACGGCTGAGGAAGTGCCATAATTGAGGTATAGAGAACGGCAAAGATACCCGCCATATTACCCGAAAGCAGGAAAAGAACAGCGTTTTTGATGTTTCTGAACACGTTTCTGCCGTTTGCTACTGCTTTGATTATGGTTGCAAAGTTATCGTCCTGCAATATCATTGATGCGGCGTCTTTGGAAACCTCTGTTCCCGTAATTCCCATTGCAACGCCGATATCGGCTTTTTTGAGTGCAGGTGCGTCATTTACGCCGTCGCCTGTCATTGAAACAATGTGACCTTTTTTCTGCCAGGCGTCAACTATTCTGATTTTATTTTCGGGAGATACTCGTGCATAAACGGAAATTTTTTCAATCTTTTCGTCGAGTTCTTCATCACTCATTGCATCAAGCTCAAGACCTGTTACGGCTATATCGCCGTCGTGGAAAATTCCGATTTGCTTTGCAATTGCAGTTGCTGTAATTTTGTGGTCGCCTGTAATCATTACGGGCTTTATACCGGCACGGATTGCGTCGGCAACAGCCTGCTTGGACTCCTCTCTGGGCGGGTCAATCATTGAAACAAGACCGATAAATGTGTAGTCGTATTCAGTATCAATGCTTAAAGCTTCATCGGATTCCTTGTATGCGAATGTGAGAACACGAAGTCCTTCTTCGGAATATTTTTTATTCTGTTCAAGAATCAAACGCTTATCTTCATCAGTTATCGGACGGACGCCGTCTTTAGTAGCAATATTAATACATCTGTCAAGAATTACGTCAAGCGCACCCTTTGTAAGAATATGAGAAACACCGTGCATTTTGTACTTAGTGCTCATCATCTTTCTGTCGGAATCAAAGGGAACTTCCTCGATTCTTGAAAGACCGTTTCTCATTATATTTTCGTCAAGTCCGATATTGCGGAAGGTTTCAAGCAGAGCGTATTCTGTCGGGTCGCCTATTCCCTTTCCGTCAACAATGCTTGAATCGTTATTGAGCACCATATCATAGAGAAGGTGTCTGTGACTTTCAATATTCAAGTCGAGCTGGTCCTCTCGGATACTCTCGCCGTTGATATAAATTTTCTGAACGGTCATTTTATTCTGAGTAAGAGTACCTGTTTTGTCGGAGCAGATTACGGAAACACAGCCTAGGCTTTCAACAGCCTTCAAATCCTTGATAACGGCGTTTTCTCTTGCCATTTTCTGCGTACCCATAGCCTGAACTATTGTGACGATTGAACCGAGCGCTTCGGGAATTGCTGCTACTGCAAGAGCAACGGCAAACATAAGAGCGTCAAGGATTTTACCCTGATTCAGTCCGACAGGCTCAACAGAGAAATTCTGCCAGAGGTTAAGACCGAAAACAACAACACAGATGATAATAATTACGGTTGCAAGCATTTTTGAAAACTTGTCAAGGCTAACCTGTAACGGAGTTTTCTTTTCTTTTGCCGAATTCATAAGGGAAGCGATTTTGCCGATCTCGGTGTTCATTCCCGTTGAGGTTACGGCTACAAGCGCTCTGCCGTAGGTTACAAGGCTACCGGAGAACACCATATTTGTTCTGTCGGCAAGAGGTACTTCACCGTTGATTACTTCATCGTTTTTATCAACATTAGTTGACTCACCCGTAAGTGAGCTTTCGTTAACCTGCAAGGAATAGTTGTTGATGATTCTTCCGTCGGCTACGATTAAGTCGCCTGCTTCCAGAACGATTATGTCACCCTCTACAATGTCTGTTGAGTCAATTTCAATCTTCATGCCGTCACGAATTACCTTTGCGCTGGGTGACGAGAGTGACTTAAGACTTTCAAGTGACTTTTCAGCCTTTACGTGCTGAACCGTTCCGAGAATTGCATTGAGGATAATTACGGCAAAAATTACAATTGTGCTTTCAAGGTTGCCCGAAAAAATCGAAATAATAGCGGCAACAATCAGAATGATTACAAGTAAGTCTGCAAATTGGCTTAGAAACACCTGTAAAACCGACTTTTTCTTGCCCTCCTGCAAGACGTTTTTTCCGTTCTTTTCAAGAAGCTCGTTTGCCTTTTCTGACGTAAGCCCATCGGTCGTTACTCCGAGAGAGTTTAAAACCTCGTCTTTTGACATCTGATACCATTGTTTCATTTTCTTCCTCCATAAACTACAAGGGAAATAAAAAAGACTTTTATTGCAAAAGGCACCACGCCCATGCAATAAAAGTCTCGTTCTTTAAGATATAACCGATACCATAAAAGGTATGTACTGACGATTAATATCACAGAATATCTGCGAACTACTCCCCTTTAAAGTATACTTATTTTATCATAACAAATCGGAATTGTCAACAGAATTTTCATCCTGCAAACCTTCAGTATTTTGCTTAGGCTTTTCTTTTTTAGGTTTACTCAGCATTACAAAGATTATACCCAGAAAAGCAATGAATGCTCCGCCTGCGGAAAACACAGCGGAAAATTTAGGTCTTTCAAGCAGATACGCCACTATAATTGCGGCTATGAGCATAACTATACACACCATAAGCAGGATAAAGCCTGTTTTAAAAAGTCCGTTCATTTTACGTTTTTGCATTTTATCAGTCCTTTTTAAAGGGAATATCACACATTTTTATTGTGCGGTGTTGCCCTAAAGATTGTTTGCTATATCGGCAAAGTTTTGCAAAGAAAGCTTTTCTGCTCTCGCATTAAGAGGAACATCTGATTTTTCAAGAATCTCGGCAGTTTTGGATTTGTCAAGAGAAAGTCCCGAACTGAGTGAATTTGAAATAACCTTTCTTCTTTGTGAAAAAGAGGCTTTGACAACCGAAAAGAACTTTTTTTCATCATTCACCATTACAGGCGGCTTGTCTAAAACATTGAGCCTTATTACTGCTGAATCTACTTTTGGTGCGGGCATAAACGAACCTGCGCTGACTGAAAAAAGCATTTCGGGTTTTGCGTAGTAGTTTACAGAAACGGTTACTGCGCCGCTCTGACGTGAGCCGACCTCTGCACAGATTCGCTGTGCGGCTTCCTTCTGCACCATAACTGTGATTGCAGATATCGGGAGTTTATCCTCTAAAAGCTTCATTATTACGGGTGAAGTTATATAATACGGAAGATTTGCGCAGACCACAACCTCCATTCCCGAAAATTCATCTTCAATCAGTTTATGAAGATTGGTTTCAAGCACGTCAGCATTGACGACTTTCAGATTGTCATACTCTCCGAGTGTTTCTTCAAGTACGGGCAAAAGCCGCTTATCAAGCTCAATTGCTACGACCTTATCGGCAAGCTTGCAAAGCTCGTTGGTAAGCACTCCGATTCCCGGACCGATTTCAATTACTCCTACTCCCTTGCCTGCTCCCGAAAGCTCAGCCATTCTCGGACAGACTGACGGATTAATCAGAAAATTCTGACCGAGTGATTTTGAAAAGGTAAAGCCGTGGCGGCTTAAAATATCTTTTATTGTACCGATGTCGGATAATCTGTTCATTTTAAAATTCTCAAGCCTTTCGGGTATTTATTTTTAAGTCTGCCGTTTGACGCTTTGCCAAAGCCGGTTGTCATTCCATTAACGCAGACCGCTGTAAAGCCTTTTACATTATCAGGAACGGTAATTTCCTCACCGTGTAGAAACGCTTTGATTTCATTGCAGTTTACGTCAAAATCGACTGCGTTACGGCAGGAATCTTTCTTTGCACAGGTAAATACACTGTGGTGAGGCTCAATTCTGTTTTTAAGAATTTCTCCGAGAATTACCCCTGCACGAAGTACTGACAAGCCTTTTATATCAAAATTAAATTTCTTTGGCAGAATTATGATTTTATCTTTTACTACTTTTATATTTTCACCGAACGGACGGTTGTAAAACAGGCTGTCATAAAAATCAAGGAATTCTTTACCGACCTTGCAAGATGAAATATCCGGAATGTCTACTTTGACATTCTCGCCCTTTTTACGCAGTCTTGCGGCAAAGTGGCCCTCTCCTCCGTCCATCGGGAAAATTCTTCTTGCATAATCAAGCGTTGGTCTGCCGAAATTAACGCCTGCGTCTTCAAGCTCAAAGTCAGGATTTTCAGAAAGAAAGCGAGTTATAACCCCCTCGTTTTCCTCAACGGAAAAAGTACAGGTGGAATACACCAGCACACCGCCGCTTTTGAGTGCTTTTTTGGCACTGTTAAGAATATTTAGCTGACGTTCAGCACAGCTTTTAACGTGCTCCTCACTCCACTCGGTCTGCGCCTCCTGATTTTTGCGGAACATTCCCTCGCCGCTGCAAGGTGCGTCAACAAGCACTCTGTCAAACTGATTTGCAAGGCGTTCGCAGAGAATATCGGGGTAGCAGTTTGAAACAACTGCATTTGAGATTCCCATACGTTCAATATTCGATAAAAGAATATTAGCTCTGTTTCTGACAATTTCATTGCTCCATAAAAGACCGGAGCCGTTTAATTTTGCTCCTATTTGCGTACTCTTTCCACCCGGAGCGGCACAAAGGTCAAGCACAAAGTCGCCCTCCTCAACACCGAGCATTTCAACTGCCGAGGTTGCAGACGGCTCCTGAATATAAAATGCACCGCAATGATGCAAAGGACTGTTGCCGAGTGATACAACATCATCGGGAATGTAAAATCCTTCTTTGCAAAAAGGCGTATTTTCAAGCTCAAAATCGAGCAGGCTTTTAAGCTTATCGGGATAGCATTTGAGTGTATTTACACGAAGTCCTCTGAAATTATCGGCTTCGTAATATTTTAAAAATTCGCTGTATTCATCACCTAAAAGTGATTTCATTCTAAATAAAAATTTATCCATTGAATAATTCCTGAATTTAGGTTAATAATATGGTCAAAGGGAGGTGTTAATATGAATTTTAATCAGAACAACAATCAGAATAACAACCAGAACAACAATCAGAACAAGAACCAGAACAACAACCAGAATAAGAATCAGCAGAACAACAATCAGAACAAAAGTCAGCAGAACAACAGATAATACTAATTTTCCATAGAAATACGGAATAGATTTTCGAGCAGATTTTGTGCTGTTCGAATAATGAACCACATGAAGGCTGACGCCTTCCGAGGATTCAGTATGAAGAACAGTGCAAAATATGCCGGGAAGATTTTCGTATTATCTGTGGAATGTTAGTATAGATACATTCTGCACAATAGCGGCAAGCCGTGGGCGCAATGGAGCGTTCACGGCTTGTTTACTTTTTCTTAATTAGTAACCGTATTCTTCGCCGATGATGATTACTTTGATTCTGTTTACGTGGCGCTGTTGTGCGCATACTACATAGTTACAGCAGATTCTTGCGTCGCTGTGACAGCCCTCGCAAAGTTCAGCATTTTCTTTTCCGAGTGAAACGCAACTTCCCTCTTTTGCGCAGTATGTATCGCAGTTAAGACGGATTGTGTTCTGCGGAGCGGCTACAGTCTTTACACGCTTGATTGCTTCGTCAATATTCTTTACAAGTTTATTGATTCCGCATACAACAACTACGCTTTTCGGTCCGTAAAGAATTGCAGCTACACGGTTTGAGTTGCCGTCAACGTTGTAAAGCTCACCGTTTTCGGTTACGGCATTTGTGCTTGTGAAAAATGCGTCGGCAGTAAAGGTTTTGCGGTAAACCTCCTCAACCTGTTCACGAGTTATTCCAGGAGCAGACCTATCAAGATAATTATAGTCGGAGGAAGTTATTATGTCATAAACTCCTGTTTCCTTTAAGGTAACCGAGCCGCCGCTTGAAATTACGTCGCCTTTATTAATCAGCGTTTTTACAAGCTCGCAGGCTTCTTCTTTAGTATTGCAGAAATAAGGCTCCATTTTGTTGCGCTTTAAATTCTGCATTGTTTTATCTATTCTTGCTTTGAGTTCGTCTGTCATTTTATTATCCCCTTTGTTTGTAAAATTACTACATTTAGTATTATACTATATCATTTTGATTTTTGCAACGAAAAGTCGAGTGCCTCGATACGCAATTCGGCAGACTGATTTATACTTACAAAACTTATTTTTCCCGACAGTTCAGTTGCAGTTTTTCATAATGCAAAAAGGTACAGAACTTCAATTTACTGTTCTGCACCTTTTGAAATTATTTATGGTTCTACAAACGGGACACCGAAATACTGTGCCACCGACTGAGAAAGATTGCGTGCAATGTTGTTGATGTTGTCACGAATCCACTGTGCTTCCTCGGGATTGTCGTGGTAAGCAACTTCAATTAACGCTGTCGGAGTTTTTGTGCGCCGCACTTCTGCAAGCGTAGTAGTGGGAATTATGTCAACGTCTGAGGGGTCGGGATAAACTTTTTTATAATTATCCTGAAGAATCTCCGCAAAGCGTTTGCCGGCTGTGCTTGTAGGGTAATAATAAATGTCTGCACCTGTGTATCTTCCTGCCGCACTCGGCGGTGCGGCGTTGCTGTGAATTGCGAGATGCAAATCGGGATTGGCTTGGTTTGAATCTGCTATCGCCTGCGAAAGAGTCATATCAGGGCGGTTGCGGTCTACTTCTATTCCGCTTGCCTCAAGATACGGCTGCATTGCGTCAGCTATAAGATTCATATAATATTCTTCGTTACCCCCGTCAACGTATGGATTATACTCCTGAAGCGAGGGACTGAGATATACTTTAGGCATAAAATTTCCTCTTTTCGCAATAATCTAATCTTCATAATCCATAATATTCTGAAAATTGATTTTTGCGACAGTAGAAGATTATTACCGTTAATTAATATGCAATTCGGATTTTGCAGTAATATTGTCGAAATGATTATTTGTTTTTCTTATGTGATTTTCTTGTTTTCAATTTACTAATCAAAGAATGTAAACTGAAATTCTTTATCTGCTCATGGTAAACATAATTTATCTCAGCACAAATCATAAGGCAGACCATGCAAAAATACAGCCAAATCATAATACCGGCAAGTGTTGCAAGTCCCCCGTAAACAGAGAAACCGTTGAAGTTATCAACATAAATTGAAATTCCGAAAGAAAGCGCATACCAAGACAATGTGCAGAGAAATGCACCGGGCAGTTGATACTTGATTCCGTACTCCTTGTGCTGTTTACGGCTTATATTCGGGAAATTGCGATACACAAGTGCAAACAGGACAACAAGAAACAGAAAAATCAATACATAACGAAGATGATAGATGAGTGCTACAAAATCCGGAAGATATTTTAAATATGGTGACAGCCATCCGTTGATTGACGTGCCGAGACCGATTATCAGAAGTGAAACAAGAATTATTGCAAAAAATGCAATTGTGTAGAACATAGCACGTATTCTTAAGAAAAACCAGTTTCTGTTTTCGTAAGCATCGTAAATTCTGTTTAGTCCGTTTGTTATTGCGTGGATTCCCTGAGCCGCTGACCAGAGTGTAATAATCAGCGTAATAAGTGAAATTCCCACTGCATTTTTGTAGGCGTTTGTGAGAAATTCGGATAGTTCACCTACAATCTGTTCTGAAAAGATGCCGCTAAATATATTTTCAATAAATTCAACGGGAATGTGCAGGTTTTGCAATATTGAAACAATGAACATTGAAAGCGGCACTGCTGACAAAATCAAAAAGAATGCAGACTGACCTGCAATTGCAAAAATATTATCGTGCAGACATTTACTTGTTATCGGGTCGAATCTGTCGATAAAATTTCTTACAGATTCAATATGCTTTTTTATCTTCATCAGAGTACCTCCTTTCATTGTGTATTTACAAAATTATTTTCCGTTCTTCTTTTGCTGAACGTGGTAGGAAATGCGTGTAAGTGCTTTTTCGCTGACAAAATGCTGTAAAAACTTTGTGGCTTTCATTTCAAATCCGGGTGTGATTATCATTTTGCCCTTTATAGTTTTGTCAACGGCATACTTTGCAACATATTCGGGAGTAAGTCCTCTTATGCAGAATTTAACGTTTGCAACGTCGTTGAAGTTAGTCTGAACAGGACCGGGACAGAGTACGGAAACTTTTACGTTTATGTTATCTCTGCGGAGCTCCTCGTGGATTGCCTGAGTAAGACGGACAACGTAGTTTTTTGACGCATAGTAGCTTGAAAAAGTAGGACCTGCAAGAAACCCTGCCGCTGAGCCGACGTTGAGAATATATCCGCTGTTGCGCTTTACCATATCCTGCAAAAACAGCTTGGTAAGCACGTGAACGGCTACGATATTGGTATGAATCAAACCGATTTCTTTTTCAAGTGGAACTTCGGTGAATTTACCGTATGCACCGAAACCGGCATTATTTACAAGGAAATCAATCTGTTCATCTTTGAGATGCTCGTACAAATCAAAGCTGTCCTGTTCCCTGCACAAATCGAGAGTGATTACTCTGACGTTTACGTTTTTGAGTTCATCACGCAGCTTGTAAAGCTTTTCTGTATTTCTTGCAACAACAATCAGGTCATAGCCCATTGAGGCAAGATATTTTGCAATTTCTCTGCCTATTCCCGAGCTTGCACCCGTTATAAGAGCTTTCATATTTACTCCTTTTCGGCTGTTACGCACAGCCAGCCTGTACTGCTTTTTGAATAAGTCCTGATATTCTGATAGCCTGCGTGTAAAAGAATATCGGCTATGCCGTCTTTTGAAACGGCTTCGATTCCCAATGACTTTTCAACCTTATCCCATTTATGCGGCTCTTCCTCGCTTTTTACCATTTCAAAAACAAGCAAAAGCTTTCCGCCTGACTTTAACACACGATAGACTTCTTTCAGGTCATTGAGCTTGTCCGGCCAAAAATAGTAGGTTTCAACTGCGGTTATCACATCAAACTTATTATCTTCAAAAGGCAGTGACGATACGGAAGATTGTAATATTGAAGCCTTGCCGCACATAATATTATTTTTGTTGAGCTTTTTTGATTTTTCAACGCAGAGCTCGGAATAGTCAATTCCGAAAACCTTACCGTTTCCTATTCTCTTGCAGAGCTTTGAAACGGTTTTTCCTCCTCCGCAACCTATGTCGAGAGCATTATAATTACGTTTTATTTCAAGGTGAACAAGTGCCCAGTCGGTTAATTCCGAATGACCTTTGTTCATTGATTTTATCATCATTTTGCCCCAAAAACCTTGCGGGCGTCCTGCATTTTCAACAAGCTTGTGATATTTCATATTCTCGCTCCTGTTCATTCACTCATTGTTTATTTATGTTTTTTCTTGTTTTTATTTTCTTTTTTCTTATTTTGTCCTTTCACAGTTTCTTCCGAATCTTTTTCAGGAATAAATATCAACACTAAAATTATAAAAAGAACACCAATCCACAACAACATAACTGAGCTTACATCGTCGTACGACATATAATACGACAAATCGGAAAGCTCTCCGTTTTGCACGAGCACGGGAAATACGTCGGATTCGTCACCTGTTGATGTTGAGTAGACATTAATTTCATTACCGCCAATCCATGCAAGAAAAGACAGATTTGTGCCCGACTTCATAAAACGTATATCATAACGCTTTATTCCGTAGTTTTCTTCATCTGCATCAGGGTCCTTTGGCAGACCTTCGGGATAATAGTAATTTATATCAACAGCAACCTTGGATTTTGCATTTTCTTTTATCTGACTGTCGCTTGTCAGTGTGTCGGGATTATCTACACTGCATCCCGTAAAATCCACGGGAATATCATCGTATAAGTAGGTTTCATCTGACATTTTGGTGCGTATATCATTGTTCTTCTCCCATCTGTATGTGGTCTGAGCACCGAGAACGTCCTCATAATGTACGCTTGATTCTAAAGTTTCTCCCGAATACTGAATGTAAAAGTATTCATCATTCAGAATATCAAATTCATCTTCTACTACACTGCCCTTGACAGGTGCTTTTAATACAGCGTAAAGCTTTTTTGAGCCGCTGAGTGCTTCCTGCAACTGCGACTTATTTGCGATTTGCGGAAGATTTTCAGCCGTTTCATCGGTTTCTCCCATCTTTGCACAGGAAATAAACGAAAAAATAACCACTCCGATTAGCAACACGATGATAATGTATTTTCTTACTTCCCAAAAGGTTATTTTTTTATTGCTCATAACACTCCCCCCATTTTACAGTGTTTTATTGCTCCTTATCCTTTTTAGTAATCAGGCATACGCTTTCCACATGGGCGGTGCGGCTGAACATATCGCAGGGTGTTATTTCTTTTACGGAATAATTGCCCTCGGTAAAGGATTTTAAATCCCTTGCAAGTGTTGCAGGATCGCACGAAACGTAAACTACTCTGCCGGGCGACATTTCAAAAATCGTCTTGACAAGTTCCTCTCCGCAACCCTTTCTCGGCGGGTCAAGGATAATTACGTCAGGCTTTAAACCCTCGTTATTTAGTTTTTCAGCGGCTTTCGGTGCGTCTGCGCAGATAAAACGTGCGTTATTAATACCGTTCATCTTTGCGTTTTCTTCGGCGTCATTTATTGCGTCCTGCACAATCTCTACGCCGACAAGCATTTTGCACTCGTTTGCCATTGTAAGTCCTATTGTACCCGTTCCGCAGTATAAATCAAGGAGAATTTCGTCGGATTTGAGATTTGCATACTCCTTAGCCTTATTATAGAGCTTTTCAGCCTGTTTCCTGTTGACCTGCCAGAATGAAAAAGGCGATATTTTGAATTTAAGCCCGCACAATTCATCGGTAATATAATCTTTTCCGTATGCAGTTCTGTTCTTTGAGCCGAGAATTACGTTGGTATCCTCACGGTTTGAGTTGATTATTACGCTTGTAAGATTAGAAAAACTTTCACGGAGCATTTTTACAAGCAAATCTTCCTGCTTTAAGCCGTTTCCGTTAACAACATAGCAGACCATAAGTTCGTTTGTCACCTCTCCTATTCTGATGTAGAGGTGACGAAGTCTGCCCTTGCCTGTTTTCTCGTCGTAAATATCGTTATTTGTCTGAGCAATAAATTTTCGTGTGACTGCAATTACCTTTGAAAAAATCTCAGGTTGTAAAACGCAGTCGGTACAATTGACTATCCTGTGGCTGTGAAAGGCATAAAATCCGATTAGAACCTCGCCGTTTTTATCAAGTCCTATCGGGAGCTGTGCCTTGTTGCGGTAACGCAGTGTATCGTCACAAGCGATAATAGGAGCAAAATCTGCGTTCTTGATTCCGCCGATTCGGGTTACCGCGTCAACTACCTTCTGCTCTTTGATTTTACATTCTTCCTCATAGCTTATGTGTCGCCACACGCAGCCGCCGCACTTTGAAAAATTCCCGCAATCAGGTTCTATGCGTGACATAGATGGCGTTATAATTTTCTCGATTTTTCCGAATGCGTAGGTCTTTTTTGTCTTTAAAATACGCACCTCAAGCTCGTCACCTATTGCGGAAAGCGGAACAAAAACCGGTATTCCGTCCTGCGTTCTGCCTACTCCGCTGCCCTCTGCCGAGGCAGAGGTTATTGTAAGATTTATAATATCATTTTTCTTTAAAAGCATAATAATTACCACCGTAAAGTTATGTTTATATTCTATCATTATTGTTTTAATTTGGCAACAGGCTTAAAATTGAATTTTTTCCGTAAAATATACTATTATTTCTTATAAATTTTATTTTAGGTATTTATTTTTTTGCTTTTTAGCCTTATAATAATAAAGATACATATTATTCTGATTAAAAAGGACGGTCTGTTGTTTTGAATTACGATAAGCTTATGGATAAAATAAAAAGAATACATTTCATCGGAATAGGCGGCAGTGGAATGTGTCCGCTGGCTGAGATTCTGCGCAGTGAAGGCTTTGAGCTTTCCGGTTCCGATATGAACGAGGGAGAAACGCTTGACAGAATCAAAAGCTACGGCATACCCGTTTATATGGGACACAAGGCTGAGAATATTAACGGTGCAGAGCTTGTTGTGTACTCCGCTGCAATCAAGGAAACAAATCCCGAAAGGAAAGCCGCAATGGAACAGGGTATTCCCTGCATTGAACGCAGTGTTATGCTCGGTATTGTGACAAGAAGATATAAAAGGAGCATTGCTGTTTCGGGTACTCACGGAAAGACAACAACTACTGCTATGCTGTCGCAGATTTTAATCGGCAGTGGATTTGACCCGTCGGCAATCATCGGCGGTAAACTTCCGTTTATCGGGGGCAACAGCTACGTCGGTCACAGCGACATAATCGTATGCGAGGCTTGTGAATACGTTGACACATTCTTGCAGCTTAACCCGTTTATCTCGATTATTTTAAATATTGACGCTGACCACCTTGACTACTTTAAAAATCTTGACAACATTAAAAAATCATTTAACAAGTTTTCAAAGCAGACTACGGGACTTCTTGTGATTAACGGTGACGACGAAAATACGCTTGACGCCGTTAAAGATGTTGAAATTGAAAAGATTAGCTACGGTTTCGGAGAAAGCTGTGACTACAGAGCAGTAAATGTAAGTGCCGACAAAGGCGTTCACGAGCAGTTCGACTTATACTACAAGGGAGAAAAGCTGACAAACATCAAGCTTATAGTCCCCGGCAAGCACAACATTTACAATGCTCTCGCGGCGGCGGCTACGGCTCACTATCTCGGTGCAACTCCTAAGGAAATCTCCGAAAATCTGCACAAGTTCGGCGGAGTTCACAGAAGATTTGAAATTCTCGGTACACCTTGCGGAATTACTGTTGCAGATGACTTTGCACACCATCCGACAGAGCTTACCGCAACACTTAATGCCGCTATGAATATGGGCTTTAAAAAGGTATGGGCTGTGTTCCAGCCGCACACATTTTCAAGAACTGCTATGTTGCTTGACGATTTCGCAGAGGCTCTTAAGATTCCCGATGTTGCAATTATTTCCGAAATTCTGCCTGTAAGGGAAACAAACACGTACAATATTTACTCAACAGACCTCGGTGCTAAGGTTCCGAACTCGGTTTGTCTTGACACATTTGAGGAAATCACAGACTACGTTTGCAAAAACGCAAAAGAGGGCGATTTGATTCTCACAATGGGCGGCGGCAACGTTTATATGTGCGCAAATATGATTTACAAGCTACTGAAATTTATTGAGGACGGACAGGAATAAAAAATCTGTTCCGGTTATGCAAAAAGTATTTTATATACAGAAAAAGCTCCCGAAAAATCGGGAGCTTTTTCTTTTGGAGAGGTATTTTATGAAAAACAACAATTACCAGCCAAACATCTGTGACCAAATGTCATCAGAGCTGTCATTAGCGGGTGTTGTTGATGACTGTTTCTGAGCATTTCCGCTTGGAACGTACTCTGCAAGTGTAAGTGTTAAGTCTGATGTTGTACCGTTGCGGTAAACGGTGAACTTGACTTTATCGCCTACCTTTGAATTTTCAAGAGCCTTTTCAACATCTGATGAAGTGCTTACGCTTGTACCGTTAACCTTGGTGATGAGGTCGCCTGTGTGAAAACCTGCTTCTTCTGCATTAGAACCACGTGTTACCGACAGCACATAGCAGCCCGTCTGATTTACACCGTAATAGAATGCGGTATCCTTTGAAGTAATATCGGTAAGCTGCATACCAAGGTCGATTTTTCCTGTTACATAACCGTAGGATTTGAGGTCATCTATGATATCAAGAACATTGTTTATCGGAATTGCAAATGCTATACCTTCAACTTCGGTTGCGC
This sequence comes from uncultured Ruminococcus sp., assembly GCA_902766885.1. Taxonomy (GTDB): domain Bacteria; phylum Bacillota; class Clostridia; order Oscillospirales; family Acutalibacteraceae; genus Ruminococcoides. Next base: position 59,389 of record CACXFS010000036.1, read on the forward strand.
TGTCCTTTGCGTTGACAATACCGATTAACTCACCGTTTGCATTAAAGAGTCCGCCGCCTGAGTTACCGGGGCTTATCTGGGCGTTAGTCTGAAGAAGAGTCATATTCTGATCTTCAATTGTAACATCTCTTGCAAGTGCGCTGATAATACCGTCTGTTACAGTACCGCCGAGCTCTCCGAGCGGATTGCCGATTGCTACAACGTAGTCACCTACTGCGAGAGTTGAGCTGTCACCAAAGGTTGCGGGTGTAAGACCTGTAGCGTCCACCTTGAGTAGGGCGATATCGTTATCGGAATCACTTCCGATTACTGCGGCTGTGTAGTTTGTCTTTCCGTCACGGAGTGTAACTGTTACGCTGTTTGCGTCCTCAATTACGTGGTAATTTGTGATAATATATCCGTCCTCGGAAATTATTACGCCCGAGCCTGCACCCTGCACAACATACTGCTGAGCAAAGCTGCCAGTTTTTACGCCTTCGGTTGCAATTTCAACTACACTGTCTGCTGTTTTCTTTACGATATCCGAAGTTGTATTTGAAGACGGACTTCCGGCGCTTGAAGTGTTGCTTGCCTCTACCTTATTGATATTTATACTGCCTGAGCTTGAAGTATTCAGATTGTTTGCAAGATAGCCTCCGCCAAAGCCGAGTGCTGCGGAACAGAGAATTGAAACTATGAGCATTGCAGCTACAAAGCCTTTTGAAGCTGGCTTTTTAGGTTTTTTAACCTTTTGCTTTTTAACCTTTACTTTATGCGTATTATGAGGATGTCCGTAAGGTGAAGCTTGCTGTCCTGCGGTATTTGAATAAGTTGTGTACGGAGTCTGAGAATTGTAAGTGCCTGATGCACCGTATGAACTGTTTGAACCGTATCCTGACGCTGAACCGTTGTAGCCTGAATTCGAATATGAAGATGAATAGGTGTTTTGTGAATTAGAATTATCTGAAGTTGAATTGGACGAATTAGGTGTTGAATAAGCATTTTCATAATTATTCGGATTATGAGATGCGTTTTCATTGTTTCCGTTTACATAAGAGTAATGATACTCTCCGTTTGAACTGCTTTGAGTGCTGTTTGAATTCCATTCGTAAGAATTCTCTGTTGCTTTTGATTCAGAAGAAGTTCTGTCGGAACTGCTGTAAACATCGTTGCTGTTTGTGTTCTGATTTTCGGGCGGGTTATCGCCGCTGTTAAATTCATTGTTATTATTATAATAATCAGACATTATATTTGCCTCCTGTTTATCAGCTTTCGCTGCTGTTTTTTTATGTTGTAACTATAATAATCTGAAAAAGTGAAAACTATATGAACTCGTTTTGAAATAAATATGAAATAATATATACCATTATGTGAAAAACAAGCAAAAAATATAAGATATTACATTGTAATTTACAGTAATATATGATATAATTATTATAAATTAATTAATTTTTTTGTTGATGGGAGATATATTTATGAGAAAACGTTTCTTAAAAGTAATGCTTTGTGCAATTTTAAGTACTATGATTGCGTTATCTGCATCATTTGCTGCTTTTGCAACAGAAACAAATTGCCCTGATATTCTTTTTGAGGTTAAAACAGACGAAAACGGTTTTCAGTATATAAAGGAAAACGAGAATGTAAAGGCGGATAAGATTAAAGTTAATGATAATTTAATAAAATCTATTTCTCTTCCCTCAGAATACAATCTTGCAGACTATAACCAAGTGACCGGAATAAAAAATCAGAATCCATACGGTACGTGCTGGGCGTTTTCTGCAATTTCATCTATTGAATCGACACTGATAAAGTCAGGAAATGCTGACTCATCTGTTGATTTATCCGAAAAACACTTAATCTGGTTTAACTACAACGGAGCTGACAGCAGTACAGACAAGAGCCTTTATGCAGGTAATGACTCCTATAACAGTTTAGGATATTCACCGTTTTTGTTGGGCGGTTCAATGTATATGGCTGCATCTACTCTTTTGAGAAGATACGGAGTAGCTGATGAAAGTAAAGCGCCCTATGAATTTTCAAACGGCACAGAGCTTGACAGTTCTCTCAAAAATACATCTGACATTTATCTTAAAAATGTAACTTTCCTGCCTGAAACCGTATCATTTACAACAGATAGTTCGGGTAATGTTACAAATCAGGAACTTCTTGACAGCAATACTGTCGCTGCAAGTATCAAGGAAATTAAAGAAAACATATATACTAAAGGTGCTGTTGCTGCCTCGTATTACTGTTCAGATTCAATGACCGGAAATAACTCAAATGACAAATACTGGGACAATACATATAAAAGCTATTACTTTAATGCAAAGCTTTCGGGCGAGGATAATTTTAATGCTCCTAACCATGGAGTTACCCTTGTCGGCTGGGATGACAGCTTTTCTAAAAACAACTTTGCAACAGCTCCTCCAAAAGACGGTGCGTGGATTGTTAAAAACAATTGGGGCAGCAATTGGGGTAACAAAGGATATTTTTATCTTTCATATTATGATTTAAGCTTTAATGAACCTGTTGTTTTTGAAGCAGAAAATGCCAAATATAAATCCGACGGCACTACAAAGCACGAGTACAAAAACATATATCAGTATGACGGAATCGGCTTTGGTGACGCTCAGATTTATGATTACGGTAAAGACACATATAAATCAGCTAATTTCTTTACAGCAAGAGGCAACGAAAAGCTTGAAGCTATTTCGGTATCTTCACTTTATGATAATTGCACCATAAACTACGAAGTATATAAAAATCTCACTTCAGATGTTAATCCCACACTCGGAACGCTTGCCGCTAAGGGCAGTAAATCGTTTGTAAACAAAGGCTACTATACCATACAGCTTGACACTCCTGTTGAACTGTCCGAAGGTGAAAAATACTCTGTAGTAATAAATATATACTTTACAAGCGGAGGAAAGGATTATTCTATTCTCGCCTGCGAAACTCAATACGGTTACTATACAAGCATTGAGGTAAACGAAAATCAGTCGTCATATTACTCAAACGGTAAGTGGCAGAAAATTGATTCATCATTAACAATTCTCGGCTGTAAAATCGGAAATGCAACTGTCAAAGCTTATACAAATGATGCTGCACAGCCTCTTTACGGAGATGTAAACAAAGACGGTGTTCTGAGTGTTGCAGACTCAACATTAATCCAGAAGTACTGCGCTGAATTTGTAACCTTTACTGATGAACAGATTGCAGTTGCCGATATAAACAGAAACGGAAAAATCGACATCGGAGACGCTACTACAATACAGAGAATCGTAGCCGGATTATTATAATTACTAAAACAGATAAAACTCCTGCAACAGTTAATTTTGTTGCAGGAGTTTTTTTATATACGTTATACGCTCTCGGTGACTGGTTTATCGTCATTTTCTTTTGACTTTTCACGTTTTTCAACTATTCTCTTTTTTACGATAACTTCATCAAACTTCTTTTTAAATGAGATTCTGCCTATGAACCTGCGATTACAGCGTTTGCAGAAAAACTCGGCTGAAAAGCTCTTGTTGTGACTTTTCCACTTTGTCATTCGTCTTGCCTGTTTTCCGCAGCAGTCACATTTGAACTTCATCTGGCTTTTATCAATTTCATCGCTGTTTAAATCAGTTATGAAACGAGTTTTAAAAGTCATTTTTTCGTAGAAATTATTATCATCTGCATTCAGGATAAAGCCTTTAAGCGGCTTTTTATCCGAAAGCTGCTTAAGACATTTAAGGCTCAATTCAGCATCAAAAAACGCACGGTGCTGTTCCTCCTGCGAAAATTCAATTCCGAGCAACTCGGCGCAGCTTGAAAGTCCGAGCTGGCTTGATGAATTGTGCAAATCAAGGCAACCCTCGCAATATGCCTGCAAATTGCAGTATCTTTTAAGAAACGGCAAATGATAATCACCTGTAAAATAGCTGTAGTTTTCAATCAGAGCGTGAATATCCGACGTTCCCCAAGTCATTAAAATGCTGTCTCCGGAAAACTCGGTAAAGCGATTTACTGCGTCAAGAAACGGGATACCCTTTTCCTTTAACTCTTCATTTGTTATCTTTGTGAGCTCTTTTACCTTACTGCAAAGTTTTTTGCCGATTTGCGGCTTTATAAGCACGGAAAAAGTATCTGTAATATTAAACTCATCATCAACCTTTACTGCACCGAATTCAATTATTTCATTGACAAATCTGTGCAAAACGGTGCTGTATGAGCCGTTCCATTCCAAATCAAGTATTACAAAACTCATTATTTCTTACGGAAAGCCTGTTTCATACGCTGTTCTTTTGAAAGAATACGCTTGCGCATACGAATGTTTTCGGGAGTTACCTCAACAAGCTCATCGTCAGCAATAAATTCAAGGCACTGCTCAAGCGACATCTGGGTTGGAGGTGTAAGCTTTAACGCGTCATCCGAGCCCGACGCACGTGTGTTTGTAATGTGCTTTTTCTTGCAGACGTTTACGGTTATATCCTCTGCCTTGGGACTTGCACCCACAATCATTCCCTCGTAAACGGGCACGCCTGCACCTATAAAGAGTCTGCCTCTCTCCTGTGCGGCATAGAGACCGTAGGTTACGGTTTCGCCGGTTTCGAAGGCAATAAGAGAGCCCTGATGACGTGTTACAATTTCGCCCTTGTAAGGCTCATAGCCGTCAAAAACGTGGTTCATAATACCGTTGCCGTTTGTGTCGGTAAGGAATTCGGGGCGATAACCCATAAGTCCTCTTGCGGGAATTCTGAACTCAATGTGAGTTACACCGCCGTCACGTGTGCCCATATTTACAAGCTCTGCTTTTCTTGAGCCTAGCTTTTCCATTACTGCGCCTACATATGAATCGGGCACTTCGATAATAAGAAACTCGATAGGCTCGTAAAGCTTGCCATCTATAGTCTTTGTGATTACCTGAGGGCGTGAAACCTGAAATTCGTAATTCTGGCGGCGCATTGTTTCAATGAGGATTGAGAGGTGAAGCTCGCCTCTGCCGGAAACCTTGAATGTATCGGCGCTGTCTGTTTCTTCAACACGCAGAGCTACGTTTGTTTCAATCTCCTTGAAAAGTCTGTCACGCAGGTTACGGGAGGTAACGTACTTACCCTCTTTTCCTGCGAAGGGAGAATTGTTTACAATAAAGTTCATCGAAACGGTAGGCTCATCAATCTTAACAAAAGGCAAAGGCTCTATGCAGTCGGGAGAACAGATTGTTTCACCGATGTTGATGTCCTGAATACCGCTTATGCAAACGAGGTCTCCGAGCTTTGCTTCCTCACACTCAACTCTTTTAAGACCTCCAAACTGGTAAAGCTTTGCAATTCTTACATTCTGCGTTGTGCCGTCAGCGTGACAGAGAACTGCCGCCTGTCCGTTCTTGGCAACGCCCCTTTCGATTCTGCCAACACCGATTCTGCCAACAAATTTGTCGGAGTCTATGTTCGATACAAGAATCTGGAGTCCGCCGTTAAGGTCACCCTTTGGTGCAGGGATTTCGTTGATGATAGCGTCAAAGAGAGGTTTCATATCTCCTGCAAGCTCGTGATAGTCTGTTCCTGCATAGCCGTCACGAGCAGAAGCGTAAATTACAGGAAATTCAAGCTGGTCTTCGTCAGCTCCGAGCTCGATAAAGAGGTCAAGTACCTCGTCAACAACTTCCTCGGGACGTGCACCGGGACGGTCAATTTTATTGAGCACTACAAGCGGCTTTTTACCGAGTCCGAGCGCCTTTTTAAGAACAAATCTTGTCTGAGGCATACAACCCTCGAATGCGTCAACAAGCAATACAACGCCGTCTACCATCTGCAAAATACGCTCAACTTCACCGCCGAAATCTGCGTGACCGGGGGTGTCAACTATATTAATTTTAATTCCGTTATACATTACAGCCGTTGGCTTTGAAAGAATGGTGATTCCTCTTTCACGCTCAAGGTCGTTTGAGTCCATTACCCTGTCCTCGACATTTTCATTTGCTCTGAAAATACCGCTCTGCTTTAAAAGCTGGTCGACAAGAGTTGTTTTGCCGTGGTCAACGTGAGCAATAATTGCAATATTCCTTAAATCTTCTCTTACGTCCATAAAATCCCTCTGTTTCTGTAATCAATTCGCTTATTTTCAGCATACTTTTTAATTATATCACTACAAAAGACAAAATTCAATTTATATTTTTCATCACCTTTTCTATTATTCTGCAATATATTTTGAAACATTTTCATAATATCGGTTTTTTAAGACGAAAAAATCTGTATTTTGTATTTTTGAATGTAATTTTTTCTTTACAATAACTAAAGATTGTTATATAATTAACATAGTTATTTTACGTTTTTAGCGTAGAATAATTTGAATTCACATTCAGGAGGTAATATTATGGGCTACACGATTGCACAGAAAATCATTAAAGAGCATCTGGTATGCGGCGAAATGGTTGTCGGAAATGACATCGGTCTTAAAATTGACCAGACGCTTACACAGGACGCTACCGGCACAATGGCTTATATTGAATACGAAGCTATGGGTATTCCGAGAGTTAAAACCGAAAAGAGCGTTGCTTACATTGACCACAACACATTACAGACAGGTTTTGAAAATGCTGATGACCACAGATTTATTCAGTCTGTCTGCAAAAAGCACGGCATCTACTTTTCAAGACCGGGCAACGGTATCTGCCATCAGGTTCATCTTGAAAGATTCGGCAAACCCGGAAAGACATTAATCGGCTCGGACAGCCATACTCCCACAGGCGGCGGTATCGGTATGCTTGCAATAGGAGCAGGCGGTCTTGACGTTGCTGTTGCAATGGGCGGCGGTGCTTATTACATCACAATGCCGAAAATGGTCAGAGTTAACCTTACAGGCAAGTTAAGCCCATGGGTTTCCGCTAAAGATATTATTCTCGCTGTTCTGCGTGTTATGAGCGTTAAAGGCGGCGTTGGCAAAATTGTTGAGTACGGCGGAGAGGGCGTTAAAACTCTTACCGTTCCCGAAAGAGCTACTATTACAAATATGGGTGCAGAGCTTGGCGCAACAACCTCTGTTTTCCCGTCTGATGAAACAACAAGAGAGTTCCTCAAAGCTCAGGGCCGTGAGGAAGATTATACAGAACTCAAAGCTGACGACGACGCTGTTTATGATGAGGTTATTGAAATCAACCTTTCAGAACTTGAGCCTCTTGCAGCTTGTCCCCACTCACCCGACAATGTAAAGCCTATTAAAGAGCTTGAAGGTCAGAAGATTGACCAGGTTTGCATCGGTTCATGCACAAACTCAAGCTATCTTGACCTTATGAGAGTTGCTCACATACTCAAAGGCAAAAAGGTTGCAGACAACGTTTCACTTGCAATTGCTCCCGGCAGTAAGCAGGTATTTAATATGCTCGCATTAAACGGCGCACTCGGCGATATGATTGCGGCAGGCGCACGTATTCTTGAAAGTGCATGCGGTCCCTGCATCGGTATGGGTCAGTCACCTAACAGCAAGGGTATTTCACTCAGAACATTTAACCGTAACTTTGAGGGCAGAAGCGGTACAGCCGACGGTCAGATTTACCTTGTTTCTCCCGAAACTGCTGCTGTATCGGCTATCAACGGCGTATTTACAGACCCGAGAACTCTCGGTGCTGCCGCTGAAATTGAGATGCCCGAGAAGTTCCTCATCAACGACAATATGGTTATTGAGCCTGCTCCTGTTGAGGAAATGGACAACGTTGAAATTTTAAGAGGTCCGAACATCAAGTCATATCCCGAAACAAGTCCTCTTACTGATTCAATTGAGGCTTCATGCTCGCTCAAGGTTGGCGACAACATCACAACCGACCACATTATGCCCGCAGGAGCAAAGATTCTTCCTCTCCGTTCAAATATTCCGAAAATCTCGGAACACTGCTTTACCGTTTGCGACAAGGACTTCCCTGAGCGTGCAAAGACTCTCGGCAAGAGCATTATTGTCGGCGGCGAAAACTACGGTCAGGGTTCATCTCGTGAACACGCAGCCCTCGCCCCCCTCTTCCTCGGCGTTAAGGCTGTGCTTGTAAAGAGCTTTGCCCGTATTCACAAGAGCAACCTTATCAACGCAGGTATCCTTCCGCTTACATTCAAGGATGCAGCAGATTACGATAAAATCAAGCTTGGCGATATGCTTGAACTTCCGAATGTAAAGAGCGAAATTGCATCAGGCTCTGACGTTACGGTTGTTAACAAGACAACCGGCGACACAATTAAAGCTGACTGTGAGCTTTCAGACAGAACAAGAGCAATCATTATTGCAGGCGGATTACTTGACTATACAAAGGAGAACAGCTGATATGGATAAGATTAAAATGACTACTCCTCTCGTTGAGATGGACGGCGACGAAATGACAAGAATAATCTGGCAGCAGATTAAAGATATTCTCATTCTTCCCTATGTTGACTTAAAGAGTGAATATTATGACCTCGGTCTTGAAAACAGAAACAAGACTGACGACCAAGTTACTGTTGACAGTGCAAACGCTACGAAGAAATACGGCGTTGCTGTTAAGTGCGCTACTATCACTCCCAACGCTGCAAGAATGGACGAGTACAATCTCAAAAAGATGTGGAAATCTCCTAACGGTACAATCCGTGCAATTCTTGACGGTACTGTTTTCAGAAGTCCGATTCTTGTTAAGGGTATTACTCCCTATATTCCCACATGGAAAAAGCCTATCTGCATTGCTCGTCACGCCTACGGCGACGTTTACAAGAACACTGAAATGCGTGTTACAGGCGGCAGCAAGGCTGAGCTTTGCGTTACAAAGCCCGACGGCACTGAGGAAAGAAGCCTTATTCACGAATTTACTACCGACGGTGTAATTCAGGGTATGCACAACATTGACAAGAGTATTTCCTCCTTTGCACGTTCCTGCTTTAACTATGCGCTTGACCAGAAGCTTGACGTATGGTTTGCTACAAAGGACACAATCAGCAAGACCTACGACCACCGCTTCAAGGATATTTTTGCGGAGGTTTATGAAAACGAGTATAAGGATAAGTTTGAAGAAGCAGGCATTGAGTACTTCTACACTCTTATTGATGACGCTGTTGCACGTGTAATCCGCAGTGAGGGCGGTTATATGTGGGCTTGCAAGAACTACGATGGTGACGTTATGAGTGATATGATTGCTACTGCATTCGGTTCACTTGCAATGATGACAAGCGTTCTTGTTTCTCCCGACGGCATTTATGAGTATGAGGCTGCTCACGGTACTGTTCAGCGCCACTACTACAAGTATCTCAAAGGTGAAGAAACTTCTACAAACTCTGTTGCAACTCTGTTTGCATGGACAGGCGCACTCAGAAAGCGTGGAGAGTTTGACAAGCTCCCCGAGCTTATGAACTTTGCCGACAAGCTTGAAGAAGCTACAATCAAGACAATTGAAGACGGCATTATGACAGGCGACCTTTACGCAATTTCAACCCTTGAAAACAAGACAAAGGTCAACACCGAAGAATTCCTCAAAGCTATTGACGAGCGTCTTGCCGCTTCTCTTTAATTTTAGAAAACAGCTTAATGCTGTAAGAAGTTTTATTTCATCAAAGGAGCACAGTGAGTAATGTCTAAAAGTGACAGTATTTCAATGTCGGTTATCAGGCGTTTGCCAAGATATTACCGCTTTTTATCAGAACTTAACGACCAGAATGTTGACAGAATTTCCTCGACAAAGCTGGCACAGATTATGAATGTGACTGCTTCGCAGGTGCGACAGGATTTGAATTGCTTTGGCGGTTTTGGTCAGCAGGGCTACGGCTACAGCGTAAGCCAGCTAAAGGACGAAATCAAGAATATTCTGGGACTTAATAACGATTATAAGGCAATTCTGATTGGTGCGGGTAACCTCGGTAAAGCTGTTGCTATGCATATGAATTTTGAAAAGCTCGGATTTGAACTGATTGCTTGTTTTGATAATAACGAAAAAAAAGTCGGTCAGAAGTTAAATGATATTTATGTAAAATCCGAAACTGAGCTTGAAGAATTCTGCAAACAAAATCACGTTGATTCTGCTTTTTTATGTATTCCACGTGTATGTGTTGAGAATGTTCTTGATAAACTGTACGGTCTTGGTATTAAGAATTACTGGAATTTCAGTCATTATGATATTAATGCCAGATACAGTGACACGTTGGTTGAAAACGTACATTTAAGCGACAATCTTATGACGCTTTGCTACCGAATGAATAATAAACAATAAGATATTACATAGAGCGGTACTCTTTTATGAGTACCGCTCGTTATTTTACTTCTTATTATTATAAACGATAATTTTTTAGTCCGTTATAAAAGTCGGATATGATTTAAAACTCGGTATCTCGGGAGTCAAACATTTTTCTGATTCTT
>CACXFS010000037.1 GCA_902766885.1 uncultured Ruminococcus sp.
GTTCACAAAAATTGCATTGCAATTTTTGTGTGGACACGGAGTGAGTATCCCTACGTTGACAGATGACGTAAAGTAGTATCTTGCCTTAGAATCAGAAAAATGTATGACTCCCGAGATACCGAGTTTTATATCATATCCGACTTTTATAACGGACTAAACAATTATGGCTTAGCTTACTAAAAAAGATATATTATAAATTCTGCAAAGTATTTACAACTTTTATGACCAGCTGCCCGATTTGCTGCTTGTTGCAGTGAAAGTTGAGCCGTTAATTTCGGTTTCCCACGAGTTCCATACTGCTTTGTTTGAGGGGTTGAGCCTTTTAATAATTACAGAAGATACCGTAGGAGGAATCTCTGCAACCCACACACTTCCTGTTTTTTCCATGGGATATGAAATGCCTGAGTCTTTGTCATAAAGCTCAAACACAGCCTTGTCGTTTGCAAGCCACTGCTGAGGCGTGCCGTCTTTGAGGGTGAGCGTTATATTAGGAACGGCACTGAAAATCTGTGCGTCGGGAATTTCCGAACCGCTCAGCGTTGCAATATGGTGCGTATTATACATCTGAATTTCTGTGCAGTCCTGAATATTTATCACACCGTTTGCGTCTGTGTCCGCAGCGGCAAGCTCAGTGCCCTCAAGCCCTGATACGTCTGCTAAGTATTTCTGAATCAGTGTTACGTCCTTTATGGTTACTTCTCCGTCGCCGTCAACATCACCGCTTTTGTACTTATGTGCATAGGCTGAAATGTCCTTTGCAGGCATTATGCCGTCAAAGTCCTCCTCCGAAAATTCCCAGTCGGTGCTTATGTAATCATTGCGGTAATATCTCTCGGGGTTTTCCGCTTTCTCGCCCTTGCAGTAATACTTAATGCTGACAAGCTCGTCGTCAAGGAAGTACATAATTGCATACTTTTCCTTTTCAAAGTACAGTTTCGGAACATTGCCGTCGCTTAATACCCATACATTATCGCCAGACTCGGGTGAACTGTCGTCTGAAGAATGTTTCTTCAGGCTGTAATTTGCGGCAACCGTCTTTGCATTTTTATTGCTGAAACCTGTTAAATCTGTAAATGCGTATGCGCCCTCATTTTTGCAAAGCTCCTCATAGCCGCTTATGGGAGTATTGTCTGCATCATAATAACAGTTGCTGAGTTTGCAGAAAGCGCTGTTGTCGTAGGTCGTCTTAAAGTTTCCGATAAGCTTGCCTGCCTGCATTTGCTCGTTGCCGTAATTCAGCAATATCTCGTCATAAGCATAGCAGTTTCTTATTTCCATTGTGCCGCCGTTTGAAACGACGCTGCCTGCAAGTCCGCCTGCTATGCTGTCCCATAATGAATATACATAGCAACCATCGGAATAGCAGTTTGACATTACCGTACCGTTTGTCGCCTTGTTGCTTTCAAACTGACCTGTAATTCCCCCTGCCGCTCCGTTTGCGATTATTGCCGATTCGTTTACACAGCAAGCCTGAATTTTATGCTCGCTGTCGGAGGTGTTTTCAAACTTTCCTGCGATTGCTCCTGCAAAGCTCTTTTCGGTCTTGACATAAGCGCTGTCAAGCTTAAGACAAAGGATATCAGCGTTTCTTGCGTAGCCTAAGAAGCCTGCATAGTCGCTTGACGTGAATACATAAAGTCCCGTGATTGTATGTCCGTTTCCGTCAAAGCTTCCGCCAAACGGCCTTTGCTCCGTGCCTGCGGGCGTCCAGATATGCTCAGGGTTGTTTGCCTCATTTGTACGGTTGTCATTTCCCCAGTGTTCGCAGTCAGCCAAATCGTTGTATATAATGTCAGAGGTCAGCTTGTAGCTTGCGCCTGCATATTCGTCAGATGAGTTTACAAGTCTTGAGAACAAATCAAGCTGTTCTCTGTTTGAAATAAGGTAGGGTGAATTTGCCGTACCGTTACCGCCTGCAAAGCTGTCTGCACTGTAGACAGGCTTTACAACCATACTTTTTGTGATATATGACGTATCTTCGCTCCAGTCTGCAAAGCTGTATCCCTCATATTCGGGAATGTCCGGAATTACGGCACTTTCCCCGTATGCAACTTTTTGTCTGTCAATTACATTTCCGTCTTTGTCAAGGAAAGCTATGTTGAACATTTTTTCTGCATAAGAGTATATTGCCGTGAGGGTTATGTCCTCATAAACCTGTCCGATTGACTTATCCCATTTTTCAAACTCAAAGCCTTCTCGGTATGGAGTTTCTACCTTTGGCGGTTTTTCACCCTCTTTTACAGTCACGGTTTTGATTATACTTCCGTCATAATCCTTATAGGTTACAGTGTAATATTTATACTCTGTCTTATCGGCTATTGCAAAAGGTACTGCGTATGTTCCGTCATAGTCGCCGATTCCCTTAAGCACGGCATAGCCTGTGCCTGCGTCTGTGTTTGAAACGTATTCGAGCGTGTAGTCCCTGCCCTTTGCGAGAGGTACACCGTCAAAATATGCATTTATCTGCGGACATACGGCACTGCCTGTATAGATTTGCTCGGGAATCGGTGTTACCTCTGCGAGCATAAGGTGCTTTTTGTTTATTTCAGCGTTTGTATTGATTGAAACCGTGTTGCTGTCAGCACTTTGCTGTGTGCCTGTTTTAGTTACGATTGATTCACCGTTTGAATTTGTTGCTCTGAAATCAGGGCTTTTTTTGTTGGCAACGACCTTGTAATAATATATCTTTCCCGAGGTGATTGTGCCATCGGAATAGCTTGTGTCTGTAATGTTGTCAGCAAGCTTTTCCCATACTCCGCCGCTTTTTCTGTAAACGGTGTAAAAATCAGCGTCTGCTGTTTCGTTCCAAACGATACTAACCATTGTTGAGCTGACTCTGTTTGCTCCAATCTCAGGCTTTTCAAGCGGACTTGGCATTGTCAGAGTGATTGTATCGCTGTATTCGCTCCTGTCTCTGTATAGTCCGAATAAAGCGTTTTCAAATCCCTTGTATTTTAAAAGATAGGTCTTGCCGAACTCAAGGCTGTCTATGTAATATGTGTTTTCTCCGGTGCCGATTGAGTTTAAAACGTCAAACCAGCTTTTTCCGTTATTATCCGAGCACAAGCATTGCTGAACACTGCACTGTGCAGGGGATACGCAGGTTATTTTTACACTGTTGTTTGTAAACTCAGCACCGGTAATTTCGCACTTGCCAAGATTTGTATCAAGCGGGTCGTCGTCAATATAATCCACAACAAGCGTTGACGTAATCTCGCTGTACTCAACACCCCTGTATTCAGTGAAAAGCTTAAGAGTGTAGGTATAGGTAACGCCGTTTATAAGATCCGTGTCCTCGTAATAGTTCTTTGTCATATCTTCGCCAAAGGTTGCAAGGAGCTTTTCTTCTCCGTCAAGCGAGGATTTTCTGTAAAGCTTTGAATTTACAATTGCTCCCCAGTGAATAAGAAGTCCTGTGTCTTTGCCCTGTTCAAGAAGCTGGTCAGCCTTGAGGTTCGGCTCCTGACCGATATATACATATGCAAACTCACTGCTTAAATCACTGTCTGCAAATGCAGAGCTGTTGCTCACTGCTTTTATCCTGTACTTTGTTACATTTGAGGCAGGCACCTCCTCGCCGCCGAGTCCCATTAATGCGGCATATGATGTTGAGGTTGTTGAGCCTATGTATCTGAATGTGTCGTCATCTCCTGTTGAAGCATAAATCTGATAGTAATCAGCGTCGTCAATTTTGCTCCATTGGATTCTTGCACCGGTATATACGCCTGTCTGGACTTCATCTACTTTTGGCGCTTCAAGTTTTTTGCCGCCAATTGACTGTACTTTGACAACACACTCATCTGTGATTGAATTCTCAGTTGATACAATAAGCTTTGTTTCACCGTCAGAAACGCCTGTAAGTGTTCCGTCCTGAGAAACTTTTGCAATACCGTTATCCTCTGTGTGATAATAAACGCCCTTGTTCTGACCGAGAGTTGTTACCGACGCTGATATCTTGCAGGTGTCGCCTTTTACTATTGTTACGCTTGATGATGAAAGCTTAACAGACGTTGGCATATCGGCTGTAGGTGTATTGTAGGCTGTTTTTACTGCGTCGCAGATGTTTATTATGCCGCAGCCGTAGTTTTTGTCATAGCCCGTATCGCCCATATCGGTGCAGGTTTTGTAAATTATTTCCTTTACCGCAGTTGAAGTGAGCGTGGGATTTACGGAAAGTATCATTGCCGCCTCTGCCGCTACTACGGGAGTTGCCATTGATGTTCCGCTGAGCTGTTCGTAACCACGCAGATAATTATATTCGCCGAAACTTTCGGGAATTGTGCTGAGTACGCCTGTTCCCGGAGCTGATACCTTATTGTCTGTACCGCCGTAGTTTGAATATGACGCTTTGTTCTGACAGCTCTCGTCAAGTGCGATTACGCTGAGTACTCCCGAACAGTCTGACGGATATGTGTAATCTGATGAATTCTCGTTTCCTGCCGCACATACTACTACACAGCCGCTGTTTATTGCCAGATCTACTGCCGACTGGAATATGTTGTCGGGGTCTGTTGCTCCGCCGAGTGACATATTGATTACTCTGACGTTGTTGTCGATTGCATAAAGCACTGCCTTGTAAATTACAAAGGCTGACAGGCTGTTTCCTGTGCCTGTGTCCGAGCCGATTTCCACAAGCTCTATTAAATCGTTGTTTACTGCCGAGGCTGTGCCTGCAACACCGATTTCGTTGTTTGCCTGTGCCGCAACAATGCCCGAAACGTGCGTTCCGTGTAATCCATTATCACCCTTCAGCGGTGCTATGATTCCGTCGCAGGTAATTCTTACGGATAAGTCCTTGTTTATTACGTTTTCAAGGTCGGGGTGGTCAAGCTGAGCGCCTGTGTCAATAATTCCCACTCTTATCTTTTCGTGAGGCACTCCCTTGATAAATTCCCACGCATCCGGAGCGTTTACTGCGTTGAGATAGTAAAGGTTGTCTGCATAATAGTCGTTTAAAACTTCCTCTGCATATATACTCTCGGATTTATACACATAGTCCTTCTGAACATAATCAACATAGCTTTTCTGCTCAAGCTTATTTATTGCGGATTCTACTGTGTCCTCAAGCGGAATGTTGAGCTTTACAAGCTTTTTACCGTCAGTGTAATCGCTTATTGCAGTAACGTTTGTTCTGCCGTCCTCAAAAAGCGACGGAATGTCCTCCTGCGATATTCCTTTTTTTACCACCGCAAGCACTTCTCCCGACATATAGCCAAGCTCTGTTTCGTCTGTATTTCTCTCATCGGCGGCATTTTCGTAGTTTTCGAGTATTTCCTCGCCTCTGGAGTCAATGGATTTCTTTAAGCTTTCAACGCTCTTTGTGTTACTTTCAAGATAGTACCCGTCAAGCACTGTTCTCAAAGCTTCCTCATATGTGGCTGTGTCGTCAATATCATTAATCATTTCACAAGCTCTGTCGGGATTATCAGACTCCTTTTTTACCGACTCTACTACAGCCTCATCAAAATTAAGCGGTGCAGATACAGCCTGTGTATCGTTAAGGATACTCACTGCCGTGCCGTTGCAGGCGATTGGTACAAGCAAAGCTAAGCTTAAAAGCAGTGCCTGAATTTTTCTTAGTTTTTTCACGTTAATTCCTCACTTCTGAATATTGCAGAGTATAAATTCTGCGTTATCAGTCTATTATATCATATCGGCTTTCGCTTTGGCTTGTAGAATATCGCATATTTGATTGTCATTATTTGCTGTCAAAATTATTATGCTTAACTCTCTGCTTTTTGCGCAGATACTGAAAGCAGATAATCGTTAATGAATAAGCACAAAGTGTTTTTATGGCTGAACTTGCAATGTCAGCCACTTACTTTTTTCCTGTGAGATAGTAAATTGCAAGCTCCTGAGGAATATATCCTATCTTCTTTTTAATTTTCTCCATATCGTTTGATGTTTTCATGCCGAAAATTTCAATATTGCCTGAGGTTGGCTTAAGAAGTGAGCAAACCATATTAAGTGTAGTACTTTTTCCTGCTCCGTTAGGACCGAGCAGACCGAAAATCTCACCTTCCTTTATTTCAAGCGAAATATGGTCAACTACTGTTTTGTTTCCGAATTTTTTGCTTAAGCCGTCAAACTTTAATATCGTATTGTTTTCCATAAAAACTCTCTCCTTCAAATTCTGTAATTAGATTTTAGCATATCATAGAAATATCTGTAAGTGAATTTAGAAATAAAACCGATATGACTTTTGTCACATTAATTAAATTCAGATAAATGATATTTGGTATTGGATTTGAGAATTAATACTCACAAACATAATGCTTTTTTGCCATGCTAAAAGAAAAGGGGCAGTTCAGCCGTTAAACTGAACTGCCCTCTTTTTAATAATAACGATATTATTCGCTGCTGCGAATGCTGTTGCTCTTATCATTTTTCGTGCAAAAATATATGACAAGCACCGAAATGATGAGCAAAAGCGAAGAAATAACAACACAAACGGATATTGCTTCTCCTGTTGAAATATTGCTTTCATCCTGTTCGATATAACCTTGTGTACTGTCAGTAACAGGCTGTGTGGTTTCATCAGGAGCTGTTTCAATATGAGCAATAACTTCCATACTTCCTTCATTACGTACCGCAAAAGCAGTCAGTGAGGTTGTAAAAAGTATTGAACATACTGCAACAAACAGCAAACACAGGTATTTACATATTTTTTCCCGTTTCATTTCAGATAAAACTTGTGGAGTTTAATTATAAATGGAGCAAATGATTAACGCTCAATTAGTGCGCTGTGGAATGCGATAGTACCGCTGTAGTCGCCTGCGATATCGGAAAGAGTCTGACCATACAGAGCGTTCTGATTCAAAGCAAGTGTAACATCCTGTGTGCTTCCCGTTGAACCTGCTAAGAATGTGCAGAGGTGATAGCCGGATGTTCCGGGTGTTGCGGTTGTATTTATCGGTTCAAAACTGCCGACAGTTTCTTCGTTAACTGTAGTATCATAAACATCATAAGCTATTGTGAACGGGTCAGATTCAACCTTTTGCGAAATGTAGAACTGATTATCGTCCGCAGAGCCGTCCTTCATATAAACAGATACTCCCTGATTGCTTTTTATATTGAGTTCGGTTGCTTCAACCTGAAAATCGTAGAATGTATAGTGGTCGGTATCAGTGCTTTCGGGCTGGGTAAGTGTACCGAAATCAGCAGTTTCGGGGATTGTGATTACATAGCTTACCGATCCGGGATCTACGATATTAGCTTTTACTTCTGTTGAGTTGTCAGGGGTTACATCAGAGAGAGTTGCGGCAGATACCGATACAGCCGCAGTTGCTGCAAGTATTCCTGCAATCAGAGCAGAAATGATTTTTTTGGTTTTCATAGAAAACATCCTTTCATAAATAAAATTTTATTGATAAGAAAGCCGTATTGTGCGACAATCCTTAATCACTTAACAATTA
>CACXFS010000038.1 GCA_902766885.1 uncultured Ruminococcus sp.
CAAACGTTTCAGTTACAATCGTAGGGGACGGGTTCCTACACGTCCCTAAACTTTTCCGATATATCAATCAACCCGAGGAAAACAAACATTTCCAAACAACACGCACTATTATAAATTCGGAGATTTGCGTGTCGAGGCACTCGACCGACCATTAATTACGCATTCCGAATTCCGAATTAAATTACGGTTTAAAACAAAAACCGCACCCATATTCGGGTGCGGTTGCTTTGTATATGTGGCTTTATTCTACGAATTTACAATTGCACGCTGGAGTTCGGAAACGTCCGAAACGTTTATAATGCCGTTTCCGTCAAAGTCTGCAAGTGCTTTCTGCTCGTCGGTAAATGCTACAAGCTCAACGTTGTATTTTAAAATTTCCGTTGCATCGGTTACGTTGACGATGCCGTCGAGGTTTACGTCGCCGAGCTGATATTCACTGCCCGAACCGACAAATTCTATCGAATTTTCCTCGGCGTAGGTCTGAGCCGCACTTCCGTTTTCACCGTAAATTACAATGTCGTTGTAATGTCTGATAAGCGGATAGTCAAACAGGTTCATAACAAAATTATTGTCCTGACTTGCCTCAAAAATCTGCTTTTTTGAAGCTCCTTTGATAATCAGAAGTTCCTCGCTGCCAAAATTGAAAATGTCATATTCACAGTCTGCAAAATATGTATCTGCATATTCGGTGAAGTTGCTTGTCAGATGTTCTTCGCTGTAGTCTTCCACGAAAATATCTGTCAGATAGTCATCATCCTCAAAGTAAAGGGCTTTGTAGAGGTCATAGCAAATTCCGTCTGCACCGTAGAAGTGAATGTAGCCAACCGCATCGTCCTCTGAAACGGCTTTGATTTCGTTAAATGTAGCGTTAACACGCATAGAGTAGAAATCATAATCAACTGTATAGTCGGTTCTTCCGCCAAAGTATTTGTTGCTTAATTCCTCGCAAAGAGAATCAAGCTCATCATCGGTTTCGGCATAGATGATTTCAAATTCAACGTACATTTCTGTATCATTACCTGCGTATTCGGCAAAGTCATATATTTCTTCTGAAATGTATGAATCTCTCTCGTATAACAAATCTATACAGATGTCGTCAACGTCCTGCATTGAGTAAATCTGAGCCTTTGTCAGAGTAGCGTAAGCCATTCCCATATCATCGTCATATTCATAGTCTGCACATTCCGACAGGTATTCAGCCTGTAATGCATCACTCTGTGCCTGTGCGTCCTCGCTGTAAAAGTTGATGCAAACTATGAAAGTATCATCGTCGCCTGCGTCAGCAAGTTTTTGCGTAAGCCTTGAGGCGGATACATTATCGGGAACACCATGGCTGTCGCTGTAATAACCGGTGTTGAAGCAATAGCCGAATGCGTAGTCGCCGATAGAGGTTACTGTATTCGGAATAGTAACAGAATACGGGTGAGAAGCACCGAAGAGCGCATAGTTGGCAACAGAGGTCACTGTTTTGCCGTGAATAGTTTCGGGAATAACAACCGGCGGCTCTGTGTAATCTTCCTTAAAATAGAAATAGTAGGGAATAAAGGAGTAATTAACAAGCTCTAAAGTATCATCGGGATTGTTTCTGTAAACAAGGTAATCGTTGCAGAAAATCTCAGGAAGCTCATAGTCCTCAGGATAGTCAAGCTTCTTTTCTGTCTCAGAGGAAACATCGTATGAGTAGTTATTGTAGGCTGTTGCGTGAAGCTGAATGAAATCGCCGACGTAGTTGTATGCCTCTATTGTTGCATACGAGGTTAAGCCGAGTGAAATTTCGGCAAATGCATCAGAGTAAGCGAGTGAATCAATATAATCACCGGAATCCTCATATTCCACGTTGTCCGCAGAAACCGTGAAGGTTTTGGAGGAGCTGTCGGTGTAGTTTACTTTAATCTGAACGCCGTAGAGCATTTCCTCGGGACTTTTTGTGTAAATATCGTCGGGCACCGATGCAATCTCAATTGATGAAATTGACTTAATCAAAGCGGCTGACGTTGAAACTGCCGAAACGCAGGTAAAAGAAATCAGCACGGCAAGAAGTACCGATAAAATCTTATACTTTTTCATTTTCTTCTCCTTTTATTTGTATTTTTTGCAGCAATATGCATGTTGTGCTACTTCTACAAGACAATAATATAATATCGAACATAAATTGTCAATATTTTCTTAAATAAAAGGAAATTTTATTTGTACGTTGGGGCAGCCCTGAGCGGCTGCCCCGATATGCTGAAATTATAAATTGTTTTCGTCGTAAACTGCACGACAGCCGCCTATAAATTTCGGGCGTGTTCTTGCGGCAAGCAGAATTGCATTGCCGATATGGTCAAGACCGAGCCTTACGGGAACGGCAACCTTTTTCAGATGCATGCCGATAAGCGTTCCGCCTATGTCAAGACCTGCGTCAGCCTTGATTTCCTCAAGTGCAACGGGATTTTTAAAGGTGCGGTAAGCGGTTGTTCCGAACGAGCCGCCTGCCTTTGGCTGAGGAACTACATTAACGCACTCGCAGAAGGGAACGGCGTCCTTTTCAACAATAATCGCCCTGTTGAGGTGCTCACAGCATTGTGCGGCAAGGAAAATGCCTCTTTCCTGCAAAACGGGATAAATTCCGTCGAAAACCGCCTGCGCAGTTTCAAGGCTCGAATTTTTGCCGATTACGCCGCCCGCAACCTCGCTTGACGAACAGCCGACAACCATAATATCACCGCTTTTGAGCTTTGCGATTTCACACAATTCAAGCGCCGCCTGCTGAGCCTGATTTTTTATTTCCTTTAATTTGTTATCCATAAAATCATCTCCGACTTATTTTAAATTCTTGCTTATAAATTCAATTGACTGCGACAAATCGTCGCAAAGGCAGTCAATCATCGGTATTATTTCCTGTGTCGGCTGTAAATAGTCGGGCACCATAACGGTTGTCATTCCTGCCGAATGTGCCGATTTTATGCCGTTTATGCTGTCCTCAAAAGCAACACATTCTTTGGGTGAAAGTGCAAGCCTTTCAGCCGCCGTCAAGAAAACCTCGGGGTGTGGCTTGCCGTTTTTTACGTCGTCACCGCAGACAAATGCGTCAAAATAGTCATACACGCCTGCCATTATGATGATTTTGTGAGCCGTCTGTGCCGAGGTTGAGGTTGCAACGGCAATTTTCAAGCTATTTGATTTAAGAAAATCAAGCAGCTCGACAAGTCCCTTTTTTATCGGAACGCCCTCCTCGGAAACACGTTTTAAGAAAATCTCACGGCTTTTCTGCTTGAGCGGCTGGTAGCAAAAGCGCTCTCCATAGAGGCTGTTGTAGTAGCTTTCAGCCATATCGGTACGCAGACCGATGGTGTTCTTGAAAATATCAAGATTGTATTCAAATCCGAGCTCGTCCATCATCATCTGCCACGTTTCATAAACAAGGCGTTCGCTGTCGAACATCAGACCGTCCATATCAAATACTGCGCCGTTTATCATAATGAGCCTCCTTTGAGGGAAAAATACATAAGCTAAATCATAATTTGTCGAGTGCCTCGACGGGCAAATCGGCGGTGTGCCACCGCAGGCAAATAGAGTGGAAAAGTCGGATTGTTTGGATAAAACGGTTGCCCGAATTTTAAGTTGATATATAGGTGACGTTTCGGGACGTGTAGGAACCCGTCCCCTACGGCAATACAGGAAACGTTTGGATTATATCCGTAGGGGACGGCATCCCTGACGTCCCGTTCACAAAATTGCGTTGCAATTTTTGTGTGGACACGGAATGAGTATCCCTACGTTGACAAATGACGTAAAGTAGTATCTTGCCTAAAAATCAGAAAAATGTTTGACTCCCGAGATACCGAGTTTTAAATCATATCCGACTTTTATAACGGACTAAAAAATTATGGTTTAAAATAATCATTTACCAAATATTATACCACATACGGGTGAAAAATACAATGTTACAACATTTGCCGTGAAAATTGAAAACGGACGTATCAAGGGGGATACGTCCGTTTTCGTCGAGGGGATAAATAAGAAAAAATTATCGTATAATTATCTGTTTAAAAGCTTTTTCTTGTACTGTGCGGGAGTGCAGTTGTAAACCTTTTTGCACTGCGTAATAAATGATTTTACGTTTGCAAAGCCGTTTTCAATAGCGGCTGCCGAAACTGTGGAGTTCTTTGAAAGCATATCCTGAATTGCATTTTCAAGACGGAGGTTTGCAAGATACTCCGAAAAGCTTACCTGCGTAACATTCTTGAAATACTTTGAAAAATACGAGGGTGAGAGGTTTACCACCGACGAGATTTCGTCAAGCGGAATTTCACGCTTGAAGTTTTCGTTTATGTACGCAATTGCGGTTTTTGCATAAGAGAAGTCACGTTTCGGGATAATAACCGAATTTGAAGCACGTCTGAAACAAATGCAATATTTCATAAGCAAATAATAAATTTTGTTTACATATGATATATGGAGCAATGAAGCATAATCGTCATTTTCTACATCAACAGCGGCAATTTTTTGTAGAATTTCAATAATCGCAGGCTTTGCCTCCGGTCTGTTGTTTACATCAAAGATAACACTGTCAATCGGTTTGCAGAACATACGCATATACTCAAAGGAGAGCTGTACGCAAACAAGCTTGACCCTTGTACCCGTCACGGGACGAACGAGATGCACGTCCTCGCTGTTGAAGAAAATGAAGTCGCCCTCCTCGACAATACGGGTTTCGCCGTTCTGAGGACATTCAGCCTTTCCCGATACGACGTAGATTATCTCAGGTTCACGGTGCCAGTGGAGCTCCGTTTTGTGAGTTTCGGACGACAAATCAAGGTACATTATTTTTGCGGGAAGGTTTTTGTCATAATTTATTATTTCGTACTTGTAATTCATACAAAGTTCCCCCTGAATAAATGTTGAAAAAATTGTAAATATGTTGTATATTAATATAAGTATAAACATAAAATCGCTTTTAATCTATGTAAAATTGTTTGATTATTATGGACGTTTGTTGTATGGAGGATTTATGAGGACAAATTTGGACTATAATGCCATAAACTGCATTTGCCTTGCATGCGGAAAACGAGAGCAGAATTTTGAAAACGAACAGCGACAGATTATCCGTGACACCTACACACTGTATTATATAACAAGCGGCAGGGGAATGGTTACGATTGACGGAATCGGATTTTTTGTGAGCGCAGGTCAGTCGTTCCTGACGTTTCCGTTTTCAAATGTGTGCCTTGAAGCTGACAGCGATTTTCCGTGGGAGTACAGCTGGGTTGAGTTTCGCGGTCTTGAGGCGGCTTGGCTTGTCAGTCAGACCTCTTTTGGAAAAAAGCACCCTGTTGTTGAAAAAATACCGATTATAAATTTTGAATTTTTGCTGAATATTGAGGACTGCGGCTCTGATTCAATCTTTGCGCAGTACAGAGCAGGCGGAAAGCTTATTATCCTGCTCTCATATTACGTTGAGTATTTTCCATGCAAGGACAGCGAAAACGCAAGCTACGCTATTCTTGCCCGAAATTATATCGAGAAGAATTACCGTAATCCCGATTTTAATGTTCAGTCGGTTGCAAATCACATCAAAATTGACAGGACGTATCTTTACCGTCTGTTCAAGGCTGAAACGGGAATGTCGGTTATTGACTACATCAATAACTGCCGCATTTCAAAGGCGGAGGTGTTGCTGATTGACGAGAACATTTCAATAAAGGACGTTGCCTATTCGGTAGGATTTACCGACCAGATGTATTTTTCAAAGGTTTTTAAAAAGCTCAGGGGTCAGACGCCCACCGAATTCCGCAGGAAAAACAACGGAAAGTATATTTAGGTTGGTTTCAGAAAGATAGTTAAACGATAATTTATCGAGTGCATCAACACGCACACCGCTAAATTATTAATAATTACTTGCAATTATTTCATTAATATATTATAATAAAATTAATTTTCTATTTTTAAATAAATTTTTAAGAAATGAGGAGAAAATTATGGAAAAAAGAGGTATGTGGAGCTCCCGCTTTACCTTTATTCTTGCCGCAGTCGGTTCTGCGGTAGGTCTTGGTAATGCGTGGAGATTTCCCGGTCTTGCGGCTAAACACGGCGGCGGAACATTCCTGCTTGTTTATCTGCTTGCAATGGTTGTTATGGGTATCCCTCTGCTTATGATGGAGGTTTCAATCTCCCGTAAGTTCCGCAAGGGAGCAATCGAATCGATGCGAGGAATCAAAAAACGCTTTGAGCCTATCGGCTGGGCGGCAACTTCAAACGCATTTGTAATTGTTTGCTACTACTCGGTAGTATTTGCGTGGGTTATCCTCATGTTTGTAAACTCGTGGCAGTTTGCAGGAATGACGGGTGACTCCGAGGCGGCGTCGGGACTGTTCTTCAATCTTACGCAGACTACAGGACTTATCGAGGGCAGTTCAATCCCCGGAGAGGTGCTTGTTTGCCTGCTTGTTGCTTGGGGACTTATCTTTTACTGCATCAGAAACGGCGCAAGCTCGGTAAGCAAGGTTGTAAAGTTTACCGTATTTGCCCCCGTTTTACTCTTACTTATTATGGCTGTCAAGGGTATGACAATGGACGGCGCAATGGAAGGACTCAAGATGTTCTTCATTCCCGACGTTTCGGCATTTTCCGACGCAACACTCTGGGTTGACGCTATCGGTCAGGTGTTCTACAGCCTTTCAATTATGATGGCTATTATGTTTGCTTATGGCTCATACCTGCCCGATGATGCAAACGTGGCTGTTGACTGCACAATTATCGCATTCTCGGATATGGCTGTAAGTATTCTTTCGGGTATCGTAATGTTCACCACAATGGGCGGTACGGGTATGCTCGACAAGATTACGGCAAGCGGTATTTCCACTGCATTTATCGTTTATCCGCAGGCTATCGTAAACCTTACTAACATCGGCTGGGTGAACGCAATATTCGGAGCAATATTCTACCTTATGCTCATCACGCTTGCAATTGACTCTGCATTCTCGATAGTTGAGGGTATTTCGGCTTCGATTGCAGATAAATTCCACTTAAGCCCCAAAAAGGTTACAATCGCAATCTGCGCAATCTGCGGTATTATTTCAATTCTCTTTGTTACACAGTCCGGTCTTGCATGGCTTGACATTGTTGATGCGTGGACAAATCAGATTAATCTTATTGTTATCGGTATTCTTGAATGTGTTGCAATCGGTTGGTGCTTCAACCTGCGCAAGGTGCTTGATGAGGTTAACCGCAACACTCATAAATTCAAGGTGCCTTACTGGTGGTTTGCAACGTCAATCAAAATAGTAGCGCCCTTGCTTCTTGCAGGACTCTTTATCTGGAATATGGTTACGCTGTTCGTGTTCCAGGGCGGCACATACAACCCCGATTATCCTATCTGGGCACAGGTTGCCGCAGGCTGGGTAGTTTCGGGACTGGTATTCATCAGCGGCTTTATAGCAAAAATTGTTATTAAGAAGATGAAGAAAAAAGGCTACGTCGAGGACGAAGTAAGCTTTGATTAAATTATAAACATCGGGACATCGTTTTAAGCGGTGCCCCGATATTTTTTAGAGTAGGGAACAGTCAAGACTGTTCCGTGGGGTTACAGCAGACATATAGGTAAGCGGAACGGTCAAGACCGTTCCCTACAGTTGTTGAGTGATACAAAAGTATAAAAATCGGAAAATGAGACTGCAATAATCTGCGGCTTCATTTTCCGATTTTATTTTTACATTTTTAATTGTTAATTAATCTTTGTTGCGTTTGTAAAATTCGAAATCCTTATGCACCCTGTCGTACATTCTCTTGCGCAAACGCCAAAGTCTTCGCACTCGGGGCATTTTGAATAGTCGATAACGGCGAGGTTATCCGTAACCTTAATCGCACCCGTAGAGCAGACCTTTTCACACTTTCTGCATCCGATACAGCCGTTTTTGCAAGCCTTGCGTGTGATTCCGCCCATGTCCTTGTTACTGCATGTAACGACAACTCTTTCAACGTCAGCCATAAGCGAGATAAGGTGGTTCGGGCAGGTTTTAACGCAGAGTCCGCAGCCGACACACCGCCTTGAGTCGATGTGGGCGATGCCGTTGTTTATGCAGATTGCGTCGTTGGGGCAAACCTTTGCGCAGTCGCCGAGTCCCATACAGCCGTAAGGACATTCGCCCTTTGAGCCGAAAATCAGCTTAGCGGCGGCACAGCTTTCAATGCCGTCGTACTCGACTTTGTCCTGCGTATAAGTGCAGTCGCCTGCACAGTGCACAACGGCAACCTGTTCAACAACGTCCTCAAACTCAACACCCAGAATTTCGCTCAACTTTCTTGAAACCGAATCACCGCCCGGAACACAGAGGTTGGTAGCAGTACCTTCGTTTTCGGCAAGTGCCTTTGCGTAGCCGTCACAGCCTGCAAAGCCGCAGGCTCCGCAGTTTGCGCCCGGCAGACACTCACGGATTTCGGGGATTTTTTCGTTTTCCTTTACAGCCATAATTTTTGATGCGACTGCAAGCACCACAGCGCAGATTGCGCCGATAATCACAACGGGGATAACCGCAGTTAATATTTCATTCATAGCGCACCTCCGTTATGCAAACAGGTTTTCGACAACGCCCGAAAAGCCGAGGAAGGACAGCGAGGTTATCGAAGCCGCAACAAGCGTTATGGGAAGTCCCTGAAACGCTTTTGGAATGTCGGCACCCTCAAGCTTTGAACGAACGCCCGAGAACATCACCATTGCAAGGAAGAATCCCAGTCCGCTTCCGAGCGAGTTTACCATTGATTCTGCAAATGTGTAGCCCTCGTCAATGTTGAGGATTGTAACGCCGAGTACGGCGCAGTTTGTCGTAATCAGCGGAAGATACACACCAAGCGACTTGTGGAGCGAGGGAATGTACTTTTTGAGTATAATCTCAACGAGCTGAACGAGAGAGGCAATTACAAGGATAAAGACGATTGTCTGAAGATAGCCGAGGTTGTTCGGGTCGAGAAGATACGTCTGTATCGGCCATGTGACAGCCGTTGCAATAAGCATTACGAAGATTACCGCAAGGCTCATTCCCGTAGCCTGATTTAGCTTTTTGGAAACTCCGAGGAACGGACAGATTCCCAAAAATCTTGACAGAACGTAGTTGTTGATGAAAACGGCGGAGAGCATAATTATAATGAATTTTGTCATTTTGCTTCCTCCTTTTCACCGCAGGCGGCTTTATTGCAAACCTCTGCTGACGGACAGCCTGCACAGCCAAAGCTCTTTTTGGCGTTTTTGCCGCCTGAAATTTTATTTACAATTGCAATTAAAATACCGAATACGAGGAATCCGCCCGGTGCCATTGTCATAATGGAAATGTTGTTTTCGGCAAGAATCGGAATTTCAATTCCGAGCCATGTGCCGTTGCCGAGCACCTCACGGATTGTAGCCATCAAGAGAAGTGCAAGAGTAAAGCCTGCGCCCATTCCTATAGCGTCAATTGCCGAGTCGATTACCTTGTTTTTGTTTGCAAACATTTCGGCTCTGCCGAGGATTATGCAGTTTACTACAATCAGCGGCAGGTAAATTCCGAGTGCCTCGTCAAGCGCAGGAGCAAAGGCTTTTACAAGCATCTGCACCATTGTTACAAAGCCTGCAATAAGTACGATGTAGCAGGGAATACGCACCTTGTCGGGAATAATGTTTCGCAGTGCGGAGATTACAATGTTTGAGCAGAGCAGAACAACCGTAGCCGCCGCACCCATTCCGAGCGCACTCATTACGTTGGTCGTAACCGCAAGCGTTGGGCAGGTTCCGAGCACAAGCACAAGAACAGGGTTTTCCTTGATAATACCCTTTAAAAGATTCTGTCTTTTGTTCATTTTTCTGCCTCCTTTACCATATCATAAGCCTTGAAAGCGTCCTCAATTGCGTTTTTGTATGCGGTCGAAGAAATTGTCGCACCCGTTATTGCGTCAACCTCGCTTAAGGTGTCGGCACTTTTACCACTGTACTGATTTCTGTAGGGGTCCTCGGCTGTCTTTGAGCCGAGACCGCTTGTTTCTTCGTGCGAAAGCGTCTTGCACTGCTCAATCGTGCCGTCTGATTTCATTCCGCAAATCAGCTTCATATCCCCGCCGTAGCCCTTTGTTGTCAGCATAAATACATATCCCGAGCCGTTTGTTGCACTGTAAACCTCGGTTACTCTGTCGGGGAGGTTTTCAATTTCCAGCTTATCAAAGCCGTCTGCGTCAGCAAGCACCTCCGACATAGCCTGCTCGGTTTTTTCCTGCTCGGCTTTTGCGATAATCGGCGAAGTCACCGAGTTGATGTAGGCAAGCAGTGCCGTAACGACAAGACAGATGCAGACGAGCACGAGAACGGGTTTTATTATTTCGTTGAAACTCTTTTTCATTTTTTGCGACCTCCCACAAGAGGCTTTGAGCGTGTAAGCCTTGAAATGTAGGGCGTAAAGATGTTCATAAGCAGTATTGAGTACGAAACGCCCTCGGGAGATGCGCCCCAGAAACGGATAAGTATGGTGATAAGACCGCAGCCAACGCCGAAAATTATCTTGCCCCATTTTGTGCAGGGAGTGGTTGCGTAGTCGGTAGCCATAAAGAATGCGCCGATGATAAGTCCGCCCGACATAAGCTGATAGAGCGGAGCTTTGTCGAAAATCAGCGACATTACAAGCACAGTGCCGATGAATGCAACGGGTGTGTGCCACGAGATGACCTTTCTTGCAATCAGGTAAATTCCGCCTGCAAGCAGGGCGATTGTGCAGGTTTCTCCCAGACAGCCGCCACGCACACCGAACAGCATATCAAGGTAGGAGGGCAGAGAGTCAAGCTCACCCTTTGTAATCAGCGCAAGCGGAGTTGCGCTTGACGATGCGTCGGGGAAGGTCCACGTTGTCATAGTGCCCGAAAACGCAGTCATCATCACGATTCTTGCTGTGATTGCAGGGTTTGCGAAGTTCTGACCGATTCCGCCGAAAAGCTGTTTTACAACAACGATTGCAAACACACTTCCGAAAGCCGCCTGCCACAGCGGAATTGAAACGGGCAGGTTGTAGGCGAGCAGAACGCCCGTTACAACAGCCGAAAGGTCGAAAATCGTATTTTCTTTTTTGCAGATTTTTTCAAAAATCCATTCGGACAAAATACATACGGCTACGCAAACGCCGATAACGAGCAGTGAACGCCAGCCGAAGATTACGACCGAGGCAACGCCTGCGGGGAGCAGGGCAATAAGCACGTCAAGCATAATTTTCTGCGTAGTCCTCGGTGAGTTTATGTGCGGTGAAACGGAGGAAATCAGCTTATTCATTTTTTGTCCTCCTTCTGTTCTCTTAAGTATTTGTTAAGCTTTGCCTTTGCAAGCTTGTTGGTCTGGACAATGTGTCTTTTTGCAGGGCAGACGTACGCACAGCATCCACATTCCATACACAAGTCGGCGCACAGCTTTTTAAGCTCGTCGCACTGGTCAAGCTTGTAAGCCTTTGCAATTGCACGTGGGTCAAGCCTTAACGGACAATGATTTACGCACTCGCCGCAGTTTATGCAGGCGGTTGTTTTGGGAGGACGAGCCTCCTTTTCATCAAGCGCAATTGCGGCGTTCGTCATTTTGAGTACGGGAACGTCGAGCGAAGAAACGGCAATTCCCATCATCGGTCCTCCGTAGAGCACCTTTTTCGGCTCACTTTTAAATCCACCGCAGAAGTCAAACAGCTTTTCAAGCGGAGTGCCTATGGGAGCAATTACGTTTTTCGGCTCTTTTACAGCCGAGCCGTCAACGGTAATGCACTTTTCAACAAGCGGCATACCTGTTTCAATGTATTCGGCAATCTTTGCAAGCGTGGTGCAGTTGATTACGATTGCGCCCACGTCAAGCGGAAGTCCGCCCTTTGGAATCATTCTGCCCGTTGTGTTGTAGACAAGCACCTTTTCACCACCCTGAGGGTAAATTGAGGGCAGTACCTTTACTTCAACATTTTCCTTTGACTTTGCAAGCTCGCTCATCTTTTCGATGCAGGGCTTTTTGTTGTTTTCTATACCTATTATAATGCGTTTTTTGCCGAGGTACTTGTGGAGCAAATCAATGCCCTTTGAAATGTAGTCAGCCTTGTCAAGCATTGTCCGTGTGTCCGAGGTTATGTACGGCTCGCACTCTGCCGAGTTGATGACGATTGTTTCAACAGCCGACAAATCCTTTACCCCGAGCTTTACAAAGGTCGGAAAGCCTGCACCGCCGAGTCCGACGATTCCGCTTTCCTTTACTGCGTTTACAAAGCTCTGAAAGTCCGTGACAACGGGGGGCTTTACGCTTTCGCAGACTGCCTGCTCGCCGTCGGCTTCAATTACAACGGCGGTTGTTTTCATTCCGCCCGACATGGTGATTTCGTCAAGCTTTTTCACCTTGCCCGACACGCTCGAATGTACGGGTGCACTGATAAATCCGTCAGACGAGCCGATAAGCTGGCCTACCTTGACAAGCTCCCCGACCCTGACCGTCGGTACGGCAGGCTTGCCGATGTGCATTGACATCGGAATTACTACCGTTTCGGGCAGAGGGAGCCTTTGGGGTACGCTGTCCGCAGTGTGTTTTCGGTGCGGAACTCTGATACCGCTTAGTTTCATATCCCTATCCTCCAAATAATTAATTATAATGCGAAATTCGGAATGCGGAATGCGGAATTAACGGTCGCTCCGCTCCGAATTTATAATAGTATATGCTGTTTGGAAATGTTTCCTTTACTATTGTAGGGGACGGCTTCCGAGACGTCCCATTCACATAAATTGCAATGCAATTTATGTGCGGACACGGCATGCCGTGTCCCTGCGTCAGTATTCTTCTAACTTTTATAATGTATTTTTGAAAGCCTCATAAGCACAAGCTGGGCGCACAAG
This sequence comes from uncultured Ruminococcus sp., assembly GCA_902766885.1. Lineage (GTDB taxonomy): Bacteria > Bacillota > Clostridia > Oscillospirales > Acutalibacteraceae > Ruminococcoides. The sequence continues at coordinate 12,841 of CACXFS010000038.1, forward strand.
CCTGTAAATGCTCCTGCGATGATTCCCGACAGAATAAGTACGGGCAGGTAGTACGCAATTGCCAGAGTCTGCGTCATAAAAACTGCCGCTAAAAGCTGACCTATGTTGTGTGTTACGGCGCTCAGAACGCTTAATACCCAAAGCTGTTTGAGAGGGAAAAAACGTTTCAGCAGTATCATCAGCAAAAACGAAAGCAAACCGCCCGTAAGGCTGTAGATAAACGACACGAGCTGTCCCGTAAATATACTTCCCAGCACAATTCTCAGCGACATTACCGCCGCCGCATAGCGTGTGCCGAGTGCGTAGAGTGCAAATAGTGTAAAAACATTTGCAAGACCGAGCTTTACGCCGTAAATCGGGGTAAGCGGAGGGATTGCACCCTCAATCACAAACGCAACGAGCGCAAAAGCGGTGAGAATTGCGGATAAAATTAATTTCCTGGTATGCATTTTATTTCTCCTGTTTTTGCGTCTGCACCGTCTGTATTGTCCTCGAATTTTATGACTACCTTGTTCGGCAGGCACACAATCGGTGAAGAACTGCTTTTCAGCTCGCCGTGCTCAACGCAGAGCTTGTCGGGACAATCGGCTGACTTCATCTTTATGTGACCGTTTGATACAAGAATTACGTTGTCGCCGTACTCGCCCGAAAGCGTGATTTCACGTTCGCCTGTGACACTGTTCAAGTCGATTTTTTCAACAAGACTGCCGTCCTTGTAAATTCCGACAACTCTTGACGGCGAAGAAACATTTGAAATAAAAAGCCACACGCCAAGACAAAGCAGAGCCGCAACTGAAAATACGGTTATCCAAATGCGGTTTTTCATACTGCAATCACCTCGAAACCTTGCTCGGACATAAAGCTGTCCTTCAGATTGTCGGTAACGTAAATTTCGCCTTTGTCGGTAATAAAAACTGCTCCGAAAAGCGAACTGTTTTCGCTGTAAAACTCACCCGACTTTTCAAGTCCCATAACAAACAGCGAAGTTGAAAGAGCGTCGGCAAGCGTGTCGTCACTTGATACAATTGTTACGGATTTCAAACCGCTGTCAGCAGGATAACCCGTTTTAGTATCTATTATATGATGGTATATTTGTCCGTTTTCTTCAAAATAACGCTGATATCCTCCCGAAGTCACAACGGCTTTGTCGGAAATTTTAAGCGTTCCGATACTCTTTGAGTTGTCGTCGGGGTCGGTTATTGCAACGCTCCAGTTCTCTCCGTCAGGTTTTGAGCCTACGGCTCTTACGTTTCCGCCGAGCGACATAAGCGCAGAGTTAACGCCGTTTTCTTTTAATATTTCAGCCGCTTTCTGCGATGCATAGCCCTTTGCAATTCCGCCGAGGTCAAGCGAAGTGTTTTCATCAAGCGTTATTGTGCTGTCCTTGATTTTTATATGCGCTGCTCCGACGCCTTTTAGCGCATTTTCAATAGCCTGTTGTGACGGAACCTTGTTTTCAAGTCCCGAATAAAATCCCCATTCACGGGTAAGCGGCTCGCAGGTTATGTCGAATGCACCGTCGGTGAGCGTGTAGATTTCCTTTGAACGTGTGATAAGAGTCAGCGTATCTTCTGAAACGGTCATTTCCTTTGACTGATTGAGCTTGAAAATCTCGCTGTTTTCACTTTGTACAGACAACAGCCTGTCAAGCCTGCTGATTTCATTCTGCGCCGCTTTTACTGCGCTTTCGCTTTTACTTCCGTAGGCGTTAATCGTCATAACCGTATCCATAGCAAAAAACTCGCAGTCGTATTTTGATTCAAGACTGCACCCCGAAGTAAGAATTACGGCGGCAGTCATAATTAAAATGCAGGATTTGCGCAGAAGTTTCAAAGCATCATACCCCTATAAACAGTATATAAAATTAATTATACAACAAAATTTCAAAACAGCCAATATTTTTTTATAAAAATCTGAAATTTTATAGATTATTCAGTCGGATTTTCAGTTAAAAGTAAAAAGGACACGAGTAAACGTGCCCTTGAAGTTTGGAATTGATTTTTAAGATAAACGATAATTTAATGCGGAATTCGGAATTCGGAATGCGTAATTCGGAATGGAGGTCGAGTGGATAGGTTGGAATAATTCAAAAGTATAGTGCCCGAATTTATTTATATGCGGCGTTGCCGGTCGAGTGCCTCGACACGCAAATTATATTATTGTAGCGGCGAACTGTGTTCGCCATAATGAATAAATTGTTTCACAATTTATACAGAGGGACGTCAGGGATGCCGTCCCCTACGGCTATGCAGGAAACGTTTCCGATATATCAGAAATTAGTTAAGCAAACAAACTTATCTATACAACACGCATTATTATAAATTCGGAGCAAAGCGACCATTAATTCCGCATTTAAATAAATTATCGTTTAATTTACTAAAACTGATAGTCTAAATTATTATCTGGTATTTTCAATCACCTTGTCAAGACTTTTTACCATATCGCATACAATTTCATAGCTGCCGCCCTTTGTTACGCTTGCAAGCAGGGCGTTTATGTTTTCCTCAAAATTTTCGGGGAGGATTTTGCAGCTGCTTTTGCACAGCGACACAAGGCGCTTTTCACCCGGGTGAGTGAGCCTGTTAAGTGCAAAAATAATGTCAAAATAGCTTGCCAGAAATTCGGTCGTCCTGTGGTGAACGCTGACAATGTCCCCTCGTGATTCTGCCTTTTTAATCTGCATATCATAGGAGGGCAGCTTGCCGCTTAACAGATTGCGGTTGTTTTCAATTATATTCTTGCGGAGCTTATCGGGATATGGAATGTCGTATTTTTTCTGAAGAGCGGTAAATTCACCCGTTTTGTCAAACAGCACTCTGCTGTTTAAAATGTTATGCCAGAAACATGTTGTGTAGCCGTTAAACGGCTTTCCCTCGTCAACAACCATATTTAGATACTGAGTAAACATTTCCGTATTGCGGTAGATAATGTCAATCGGTGTTCCGCTTTTGAGAATACAGTTGTCCTCAAGCTCCCAGTAGTGATTGCCGATTTCACCCTCTGAGCAGAACGGCATTACGGTTTTGCGTTTGTCCTCAAGTGAAAGCTCCGAGTTAAGATAGACGTAAATGTCATAATCGGAGGAATTGTCGTTTACCCCCGTTGAGCGTGAACCTCCGAGCACAACAGCGTCGGTTTCTTTCAGCTGTTCAAATGCCGAGATGATTGAATTAAAGTAATCGTCATTGCTGTATTTTGTCATAAAATAACCTCCGAACAATTTTTCATACATATTATAGCATTAAATTATATGGTATATCAACGGCATATTTTATAAAGTAATTGTTTTATTTTGAAATTTATCAAGCCTTAATGTGTTAATTGTGCGGTATTGCCTTGATTTTCTGCTCTGAATTTGATACTATATTATGTGCATTAAAAGTATATTAAGATAATCTGCTTGTTTCGTATTTGGGGGCGGTTTAGATAAAGAGTATTTTTAAATCGGCAAAGGGGTCGTTTAAACGCCTGTCGCCTATGAAAATAATTCTTCTGGGATTCCTTATAATAATTCTTTTGGGAACGGTACTTTTGTGCCTGCCGATTTCTTCTCGGAGCGGTCAGCCTACTTCGTTTATGACCTCGTACTTTACCGCAACCTCGGCAGTTTGTGTTACGGGACTTATAAAGGTCGATACCCACAACTACTGGTCGCTTTTCGGTCAGCTTGTGATTCTCGGACTTATTCAGGTAGGCGGAATGGGATTTATGACAATTTGTATTTCCGCAATTTCAATGACAAAAAAGAAAATCGGTCTTGCGTCCCGTGAAATAATGCAAAACTCTGTTTCTGCTCCCCAGCTCGGCGGAATAGTCAAGATGACTCGTTTTATCCTGCTCGGAACGCTTACTGTGGAGCTTGTGGGCGCATTTTTGCTTTCGTTTGCGTTTGTTCCGCAGTTCGGTTTTTTAAAGGGAGTATGGTTTGCGCTGTTCCACAGCGTTTCGGCATTCTGTAACGCAGGCTTTGACCTTATGGGCGGGTCGGGAGATTTCTCCTCGCTGACGGGCTACGTTTCAAACGTATATGTCTGCGTTGTGATAAGTCTGCTCATCGTAATCGGCGGTCTCGGCTTTTTCGTGTGGCGTGATATACTCGACTGCAAATTCAGGCTGTCAAGATTCAGACTGCAAACGAAGGTCGTACTACTGATAAGCTCGGCGCTTATCGTTATCGGAGCAGTTCTGCTGTTCCTTACAGAGCTTAAAAATCCTGCGTCAAACAAGGAGAGCCTGTCTCAGCAGATAGGTTCGGCACTGTTTCAGTCCGTAACAACAAGAACGGCGGGATTTAATACGGTTGACCTTTCAACAATCACTCATTCGAGTATGTTCATAATGATTGTTCTTATGCTCGTGGGCGGCTCGCCCGGCTCAACGGCAGGCGGTATGAAAACAACCACATTCGCCGTTCTGATTTCATCAATCATAAGCACCTTCAAGCACAGAAAAACAGCGGAAATGCTCGGCAGACGTCTTGAAGAAAACGTAACAAGGCTTGCCACCTGCGCAGTAACGTTGTACCTTTGCTTTTCGGGCGGTGCGGCAGTTGTTATTTCAACACTTGACGATATTCCGTTTATCAACGCATTGTTTGAATCGGCGTCGGCTATTGCGACAGTCGGACTTACAACGGGAATTACAACTCAGCTCGGTACAATTTCGTCAGTTCTTCTGACGTTGTTAATGCTTTTCGGCAGAGTGGGCTCTCTGACAATGCTGTTTGCCTTTTCAAATTACAAGAGCAAGCCGCAGTCGCAGAAACCGCTCGAAAAAATTCAGATAGGATAAGGAAGATTATAATATGAAGTCAGTTTTAATAATTGGTCTCGGCAGATTCGGAAGACATATGGCGCAAAAGCTGATTGACGAGGGCAACGAAGTGCTCGCAGTTGAAAAAAACGAGGAACGTGCCGACAATGCCGTCAGCATAATTGACGATATTCACATTGCCGACGCAACCGACGAGGCGTTTATTAAGTCGCTCGGCGTGAATAACTTTGATTTGTGCGTGGTAGCAATAGGCGATAATTTTCAGAGTGCGCTTGAAATAACCGTTCTGCTCAAGGACTTAGGTGCAAAGTACATTCTTGCAAGGGCAAGCAGGGAGGTTCACCGCAAGCTGTTGCTCAGAAACGGAGCAGACCACGTTGTCTATGCCGAAAGGGAAATGGCTGAACGCCTTGCAATAAAATACGGTGCAAAGAATATTTTTGACTATATCGAACTTTCCGATGACACGGCAATCTGCGAAATTGCAGTGCCCGACGGCTGGGTTGGCAAGACGATTCTTCAGAAATCTGTTCGTAATAAATATAATGTAAGTATCCTGGCAACCAAAAAGGACGGAGTGATTTACGCTAACCCGAGCCCCGACCATATTTTTGACAAGCACGAAACGCTTATGGTGCTTGCAAATTATGCGGATATCGACAGACTCATACGCTGATAAAGTCGAGTGCCTCGACACGCAGTTCGAGCATTAACAAAACCGCTTTGCCCGACCGTTTCGGAGCAATTTCCTATAAAGCGAAAATATGCTTGCGTATTGACAAAAATTACCTGTTGATTTATCATTTTAGCAAGTAAATCAAAATCATATTTTATACTGAAAGGAGATATGATTGTGGATAATAAAGATTACGGCGACAATTTTGACGTTACAGGCGGCTCGTCAAACGACTATGACCTTGATAATTTTGACGTAGACGCAGCGGATAACTTTTCGCATACTGTTCACAGCGAGGCTGAAGAAACAAACCGAAATGACGCTGACGACGATTACGGCGATAATTTTGACTCGCAGACGGGCGAGGACAACAAGGAGTATTCCTTTGATGATGATTATGAAAACAATTCCGAGGAATATTACATAAACACAACGCCGAGCGGCAAAAGCAAGTCAGGCGGAAAAAAGAAAAAGAAGAAAAGCTCAAACAAGGCGGTTGCGGCTGTGCTTACAGTAGCGGCTGTTATGTGCCTTGTTGCGGCAATTGTGTTTGCAGTAACGCAGTGTTCGGGCGGAAACGGCGACAAAAAAGCAACGACTGCACCTTCAACCAAGGCGTTGACTGCCGCAGTTACAACTCAGGCGCAGATTCCCGATGAAACGGAAGCAGTTTACACAGAACCTATTGTAACGGAAGCGCCTGCTACAGAGGTTTACACCGAGGCTCCGACAGAGGCGCCTCAGACTCAGGCTCCCGAAACTAAGCCTGTTGTAACAGAGGCTCCCGCACAGGAGGAAACAGAGACGCCTGTTCCCGCAGAAACGCAGGAGCCCGAGCCGGTAGTAATTGAAGAATAAACTATAATTTAGCGGCGAAGCCGCCGCAGGCAGATCGAGTGGAAAAATCGGTTATTTTGGTAAAAGCGGTTGCCCGAATTATAAATTTATATATCGGTAACGTTTAGGGACGTCAGGGATGCCGTCCCCTACGGCTATACAGGAAACGTTTGTATTACAGTCGTAGGGACACGACATGCCGTGTCCGTGTTGACTGTCAAACGTAACCGATTATATAATTATTATAGTGACCGACAAACATTTCCGTAGGGGACGGGTTCCCACACGTCCCATTCACAAAAATTGCAATGCAATTTTTGTGTGGACACTGTACGCCGTGTTCCCTACGTCAACGTTGCTATAATTCCAACGCTAAATTTAGTTTTTTAATGTTTAAAATACAATGATAATGAAAAGAGGATAAATAAAATGGGATGTAATCACGATTGCTCCTCCTGCTCGTCGAGCTGTAAGGACAATAATCAGGAAGATTTACACGAGGCACTGAATCAGTACAGCAGTGTTAAAAAGGTAATCGGCGTTGTGTCGGGCAAGGGCGGCGTAGGCAAAAGCCTTGTAACCTCAATGCTCGCCGTAACAATGAACAGAATGGGCAAGAGCGTTGCTGTGCTTGACGCAGATATCACCGGTCCGTCAATTCCCAAGGCATTCGGCAGAACACAGAGATGTATGGGCAGTGACGAGGGAATTATCCCCGTCGAAACCGAAACAGGAATAAAAATTATGTCAATCAACCTTCTGCTTGAAAACGAAACCGACCCCGTTGTATGGCGTTCGCCGATGATTACGGGAACGGTAAAGCAGTTCTGGTCGGACGTTGTGTGGGGCGATGTTGACTATATGTTTGTCGATATGCCTCCGGGAACAGGCGACGTTCCGCTGACTGTGTTCCAGAGCATTCCGCTTGACGGAATCGTTGTTGTTGCTTCTCCGCAGGAGTTGGTCGGAATGATTGTTGAAAAGGCTGTTAAAATGGCAAATATGATGAATGTTCCCGTACTCGGAATTGTTGAGAATATGAGCTACTTTGCATGCCCCGAATGCGGAAAGAAATTCTCTGTTTTCGGTGAAAGTCACGTCGACGAGATTGCCGAAAAGTACGGCACAAGAGTACTTGCAAAGCTCCCGATTGATTCCGAGCTTGCAAAAAGCGTAGACAACGGCAGAGTGGAATTTTTCGAGGGCAATTACCTTGACGAAGCCGCTGAAAAGCTGTAATTAATTGTTAGGAACGACACAGGGATCGTTCCCTACAGTATGTATATAAAAACTTCACGTGACCTAAGGTCACACATCACTTCTTTAATGGGGGAATAATTATGAAATGTACGAAATGCGGAGCAGAATTTACAGGAAAATTCTGCACAAACTGCGGTGCTCCTGCACCGACAAATCCTGTCTGCCCTAACTGCGGAGAGGAAATAACGGGAAACTTCTGTATGAAATGCGGAACTCCTGCACCTAAAAATGACAGCACACCTGTTCAGACCGAGCAGACACAACCGACAGAGCCTGTTGTAAATGTACCCGAACAGACAGAGGTAACAGAGCCTGTTCAGACAAACCCTGTTCCCGAAAGCACATCCGAACAGAATGAAATTCCCGAACCTGTTCAGTATAATCCGACTAATAATTTTAATGCAAACGTTGAGCCAAATCACGTTCAACCTCAGCAAACAAGCTTTGGCCAGCAGTTTACAAACGGCTCAAACGGCGGATATACGGGACAGCAGTTTACAAATCAGCCGCAGAATAATGTGCCCTCGGGCAAAAAGCCTATGAGCAACGGCAAAGTTGCGGCAATTATCATTTCGGTTGTTGTAGGCTTAATTGTTATTCTCGGAATTGTAGGCGGCGTTGTTGCCTGCAACATTGTTAATGGCTTTGTTAAAGACGGTAATGATATTGTAAATTCCATTATTTCAGATGCAAGTTCCTATATTTCAGAGTATGAAGATTACACACTTCCCGAATGGATAGAAGATACAACTGCTCCCGAATCAAGCGACAGCTCAGATTATGATGACTACTACGGTACACTTGACAACGTTTCTCACTGCTACTATAAGGAAACAGAGGGCGGCGTAAAGATTACCGGATATGACAATATGTATGACTACGACGCAAAGACTCTCACCGTTGAAATTCCGTCAGAGATTGACGGCAAGGACGTTGTAGAGCTTGAATCTCTCGGCGTTTATAACCTCAGCAGCTACGATGATGATGAAAAGTTTATCAAGGTTGTAATCCCCGGCTCGGTAAAGGTTATCAGAGAATATGCTGTGTCGTTTAACGAGGATATCGACGAGGTTGTAATCGAGGACGGCGTTGAAACCATTGAGCCAACCGCATTTTTCGGCTGTGACGATTTAGTCAAGGTTACAGTTCCCAAGTCTGTAAATACTATGGACGACTGTGGAATCGGTCTTGAGTATAAAGACGAAGATTCTTATGAAGAAAGCGCAATTGAGGGCTTTGTGCTTTACGGCACAAAAGGCTCAGCGGCTGAAAGCTACGCAAAGGAAAACAACCTGAAATTTGCTGAGGTAAAATAAGTTAAATTCAGCGTTAAGGATTTATGAACGCTTCCGTAGGGACACGGCGTTCCGTGTATCGGGACGTCAGGGATGCCGTCCCCTACGGATATAAAGGAAACGTTTGTGACAAATTCGTAGGGGACGGGTTCCTACACGTCCCGAAACGTCACCGACATTGCAAGTTGATTTTGCAAACAAACACTTCCGTACAATACACACTATTAAAAATTCGGAGATTTGCGTGTCGAGGCTCTCGACCGACCCTCAACTCCACACTCCGCACTCCAAACTAAAAAGGTCGGAATACCAATTACGGTGTTCCGACCTGTTTTTATACTCAATATACATTAAGTGATTGACTTGATAAGTCCGCCCTTTTTGATTATGTTCTGAATGAATTCGGGGAACGGCTCTGCCTGATAAGTCTTGCCTGTTGTTTCGTTGGTGATAACACCCGTGTCAAAGTTTACCGAAACCGTGTCGCCCGACTTGATTTCCTTTGCCGCCTCGTCACACTCAAGAATCGGAAGTCCGATGTTGATTGCGTTGCGGTAGAAAATTCTTGCAAAGGTTGAGGCAATTACACACGAAATTCCGCTTGCCTTAATTGCAATCGGAGCGTGCTCACGTGACGAACCGCAGCCGAAGTTCTTTTCGGCAACCATTATGTCGCCCTCTTTTACGTTGTTAACAAAATCCTTGTCGATGTCCTCCATACAGTGAGCGGCAAGCTCCTTGTGTGAGGCTGTGTTAAGATAACGAGCAGGGATAATTACGTCTGTATCAACGTTATCACCAAATTTATGTGCAGTACCTTTTGCGTTCATATTTAGCACCTTACCTTTCTTAGTTGAGCTTTGCAGGGTCTGTGATGTAGCCCGTTACTGCGCTTGCAGCCGCAACGGCAGGACTTGCAAGGTAAACCTCGCTGTCAACGTGTCCCATTCTGCCTACAAAATTGCGGTTTGTAGTTGAAATTGCCTTTTCGCCTGCGGCAAGAATACCCATATGACCGCCAAGGCAAGGTCCGCAGGTAGGAGTTGAAACAACTGCGCCAGCCTCAACAAATATATCAAAAAGTCCCTCATGCATAGCCTCAAGCCAGATTTTCTGTGTTCCGGGGAGGATAATGCATCTTACGTTGTCGGCAATCTTTCTGCCTTTTAATATATTTGCCGCCGCACGTAAATCGGAAATTCTGCCGTTCGTGCACGAGCCGATTACGCACTGGTCAATCTTGACTTCCTTTTCGCCGATTTCATCAACAGTTTTTGTATTTTCGGGAAGGTGGGGGAATGCAACAGTCGGCTTAAGCTCGCTCAGATCAATTGTGTATTCCTCGTCGTAAACAGCGTCCTCGTCGGCTGTGTACTCAACGGGAGTGCCCTGATATCTGCCGTTACAGTATTCACGTGTTACGTCGTCAACGGGAAAGATACCGTTCTTTGCACCTGCCTCAATAGCCATATTCGCAATGCAAAGGCGGTCGTCAATGTTGAGGTACTTAATGCCCTCGCCGACAAATTCCATTGACTTGTAGAGTGCGCCGTCAACGCCGATTTTGCCGATAATGTGAAGAATTACATCCTTGCCGCTTACATAGCCCTGCGGCTTGCCGATAAGGTTGAATTTGATTGCGGATGGAACCTTGAACCATGCCTTGCCGCTAATCATTCCTGCCGCCATATCGGTTGAGCCTACGCCTGTTGAAAATGCGCCGAGCGCACCGTATGTGCAGGTGTGCGAGTCTGCACCTATGCAAAGACAGCCGGGTCCTACAAGTCCCATTTCGGGGAGGAGAGCGTGTTCAATGCCCATCTGACCGACGTCCTTGTAATTCTTGATGTCGTATTTGTGAGCAAACTCTCTTGTCTGCTTAACCTGAGTAGCCGCCTTTATGTCCTTGTTGGGGGTAAAGTGGTCCATAATCATTGCGATTTTTGTGTTGTCAAATACAGCAGTTGCGCCGTTTTCTTCAAATACGTTGATTGCAACGGGAGAGGTTACGTCGTTGCCGAGCACCATATCCAGCTTTGCTTCAATAAGCTGACCTGCCTTGACCTCGTCAAGCCCTGCGTGAGCGGCGAGGATTTTCTGCGACATAGTCATACCCATAATTATCACTCCTTATAATTTGTTTGCTTTAGTTACATTATTGCATATCGTAGGAGAAAAGATTGTAAACTACTTTACAATTATGAAATTATAATTTCAATTAACAATTGACAATGTAGGGAACGGTCTTAACCGTTCCGCTGAATTACAGCCAACATCTATAAGAACGGAACAGTCAAGAATGTTCCCTACACTTAATTGGGAGTATTTAATTCCGCATTACGCATTCCGAATTGAATTTTATCAGTATGTGCTGACAACTCTCTTTCCTCTCCAGCTGCCTTTAATCCATCTTATGAATACAACAACGCCTCTGAAAATTTCGTCAGCTGCCATACCTATCCATACGCCTGCAAGTCCCATTCCGAGCACTACGCCGAGGACGTATGCAATAAGCACGCTCAGTCCCCACATTGAGAAAATTGCAAGCACTGTCGGAAATTTTACATCTCCTGCCGCTTTCATACTGTTGATTATTACAATATTAGTTGTACGTCCGAACTCAAGGAAAATTGCAATGAACATAACCGTTGTACCCAGCTCTGCCACCTTCGGGTCGCTTGAAAACAGAGAAAATGTAAACGGAGCGGCAAGCCAGTTGAGCACCGCTATTGAAATTGAAACGAGCAGTCCGAAACGAAGTGTTTTCAGCACACGTTTGTAGGCAAAGTCATAGTTACCTGCACCGACGCTGTGACCTACAATAATCTGCGTTGCAATTGCGGCGGCAAATGCAATCATATAAGTCAACATTGAAAGCATAGTTGCATATATTTTAGTGTTTATGGCAACAATACCCATAGTGTTTACAAAGGCGGTGATGACAAGCTGAGAAAAGTTGTAGGAGATATTCTCGCCTGCGGTGGGAATACCAAGCCTCAAAAGCTGCTTTAAAATCCTGAAAGGAAACGGCCTGAGATATTTTATGCCAAGACTGCCCTTGATAACGCAGTAAAAGTAAACGATTGCGGCGATTACGGCAAAAATTCTGCTCACTGAGGTTGAAATTGCAACGCCCGACGCACCGAGTCCAAGACTTTGCAGGGGTCCGTACAGGAAAAGAAAGTTGCCGACAATGTTTGTAATGTTCATACCAAAGGCAATCATCATTCCGAAAACCGTCTTGCCGTTGCTGTCGAAAATCTGGCTGAACGCATTGATAAGCGCCTGAGTAAAGATAGTACCGCCGACTATTTTCATATACATATCGGCGTCGTTCATCATTTCGCCGGGCACCTGCATAGCTGAAAGCAGCTGGCGGCTGAACAAAAATACCACAAGGCTGATTATTCCGCTTAACACAAGGTTAAAGCTCAGCGCAACGGTGTAAATTCTGTTCATTTCCTCTTTTTTGCCTGCGCCGAGGTACTGGCTTACCATAATTCCCGTTGCGCTCGAAATTACTGTGAACGCAAGCGCAAGAAACCCGATTATCGTGTTTGCGTTGCCGATAGCACCGACGGCTGTTTCGCTGTAATTTGACAGCATAATGGTGTCAACATAACCGAGTGTAACACCGAGAAGCGATTGAAAGAATATGGGCCACGCAAGGCTTATAACACTCCGCTGAACAACAGGGAGTTTTTTATCGCTTTTAATTTTGGAGAGTACCGACATTAATTTGTCCTCCTTATTGTTAAAAATATCGGAAAAAGGCTTGTTACCCCACATTTTACCCGAAATATCTGTTGACCTTAACTGATTTGCAATGTATAATGTGAAATATAATATTGAAAGGAATTTGCTTTATGAATATATGTGTATTTGGCTCATCAAGCGACCTTATTGACAAGGAATATCTCGATTCTGCCGAAAAGCTCGCTTCCGAGCTTGTAAAAA
>CACXFS010000039.1 GCA_902766885.1 uncultured Ruminococcus sp.
TAAAAACGTCACACTGTGACGTTTTTTAACGCTCGGCTTCGAGTCCCCGTTGGCAAAAAAAAGATACCCCAAAGGGTATCTTTTTTTTGGTGCGCCAACAGGGACTCGAACCCCGGACCGACCGGTTATGAGCCGGTAGCTCTAACCAACTGAGCTATTGGCGCATATAGATATAATATCAATTACGCAAATGCTATTATATCAAAGTTTAATTTATTTGTCAACGGTTTTAACAATTATTTGTTGCCCGTCTGTCGAATATATGGTATAATGATTTCAATAAATTTTGGGTGGGATTTTTATGGCAGTTATCAAACCGTTCAGGGGTATGCGCTATGACACGTCAAAGGCAGGCGAAATTTCAAAACTTTGCTGTCCTCCGTATGACATCATCAGCGAAAAACAGCGTCTTGAGTACATTAACGAAAATGAATACAACATCATACGTCTTGAGCTCCCGAAAGACGGAGAAAATCCGTATCAGAGCGCTGCCGATATTCTGAATATGTGGCGAGAGAAAGGGATTCTCATTCACGAGGATAAGCCTGCGATTTACATTTATGAGGAGGAATTCAACGCTTACTCCGAGCGCAAAAGCATAAAGGGAATTATCGCACGAGTAAAGCTTGAGGAGTTTTCGAAGGGAATCATTCTGCCTCACGAGTTCACTCTTTCAAAGGCAAAAGAGGACAGGTTTAATCTTATGAAAGCGACAAACTGCAATTTCAGCCAGATTTATGCGCTTTATATGGAAGAAAAGCACCTTACTCTCAAAACAATTGACGAGTGTTCGCAGTGCGTCCCGAATCTTGAATTTACCGATTCAGACGACGTTACCCACAGACTCTGGATTGTTACCGACGAGGTAATTATCAAAAAGCTTGTAGATGATTTTGCACACAGACGGCTCTATATTGCCGACGGTCACCATAGGTACGAAACTGCCCTCAATTACCGAAATTACTGCCGTGAAAACGGAATTTCCAAAGAGGGCGACGCGCAGGATTATCAGATGATTTACCTTGTCGATATGGACCACCCCGGACTTGTTGTGTTCCCGACTCACCGCCTTGTGCGTGATTTGCCTGACTTTGACAAGAATAAAATGCTTGATTTATGTGAAAAATACTTTGAAATAACTGCGTTTAACGGCACAGAGAATATGGAAAGCGAGCTTGCAAAACGCTATGACAAGGGCGAAAAGGCTTTTGGATTTTACTGCGGAAACGGAGAATGGTATCTTCTTGTGCTCAAGGATATTGACGTAATGTCGCAGTTTTTGCCGAACCTCTGCACTGCGTCGCAAAGGCTTGACGTTTCTGTTCTGCACACGCTCATTCTCGAAAATATTTTCGGGATTGATAAAGAAAATATGGCTAATCAGGTCAATCTGACCTATACAAAGTTCTTTGACGAGGCTGTTTCGCTTGTTGACAGCGGAGAATTTCAATGCTCGTTTGTACTTAATCCCACAAGAGTCAGTGAAATTCGTGACGTTGCCGCCGCAGGCGAAAAGATGCCGCAGAAGTCAACGTATTTCTACCCGAAGATGATTACGGGAATGGTTATGAATGACCTCGGAGTCTGATATGATTGATTATGAAATGAGAAGAAAGGAACGTCTGGCGGATTTACAGACTGCCGAGCGTATTCTTGAAAAAGCAGAATACGGGGTTTTATCAACGGTGGGAAGCGATGGCTTTCCATACGGCGTTCCGCTGAATTTTGCTTATGACGGAAAGAAAATATATTTTCATTGTGCAAAAAACGCAGGTCACAAGCAGGCTAATCTTGATTATTCGGACAAGGTTTGCTTTACGGTTGTTGATAATCCGCAGGTTATTGCAAAAGAGCTTACGACAAGATACGGCAGTGCAGTAGTTTTCGGAACTGCCGAAAAGACGGAAAACAACAAGCGTTATGCGCTTGAACTGCTTGCAAAGAAATACGCTCCCGATTTACCCGATATTAGAAAGTCGGAGATTGAAAAATTTTATAGCGTAACTGATATTTACGAAATTTCGATTATAAAAATCAGCGCAAAGGTCAACAGATAATATGAAAATACTGACTGTGTTTACGGGCGGAACAATCGGCTCGACTAAATCGGACGGAGTTATTTCTCCTGATTCCGGAAATTCTTATAAACTTCTTGAAATGTATTCCCAAAATGATAAAAAGGTTGAGTTTACCGCTGTTTAGCCGATTAATATTCTGAGCGAGAATATGAACGGAAAATTTCTTACCCAGCTTTACAAATGTATAAGTTCATATGATTTAAGTGAATTTGACGGCGTTATTGTTGCTCACGGAACGGATACGCTACAGTATACGTCGGCGTATCTGTCATATGCTTTCGGACTTTGCAAAACGCCGATTGTTCTGGTTTCGGCTAATTTTCCGCTTGAGGACAAGCGTTCAAACGGTTTTCAAAATTTTTGCGGAGCGATTGAGTTTATCAGAAGCGGAAAGGGCAGGGGAGTTTTTGTTTCGTATGCAAATTGCGAGTACTTTGCTGATATTCATCGTGGAACAAAAGTTGTGCAACACACTGCGTATTCCGACGAACTGTATAGCATTCACAATAATCTTTTCGGTAAAATACACGGAAAAGAATTTGTAGAAAATCAGTCTTACATCGAACACCAAGACGAAATTTCGATGTCGGACTGTACCGAGCTTGAAGAAAAATCCGATGTGCTGTATTTAAGACCGTATGTCGGTATGACTTATCCGCAGATTACGCAGGAAACAAAGGCAATTCTGCTTGAAGGCTACCATTCCGGAACACTCAACACGGGCGGAAATGAGTTAACACAATTCTGCCTTGATGCCGAAAAATGCGGCGTTCCCGTTTTTCTGACGGGTGCTGAACAAGGCTTTTTCTATGAAAGCAAGCTTATGTTTGAAAAACTGAAAATTAATGTTCTGCCGCCTGCATCGCCTGTTGCAATGTATATGAAACTGTGGATGCTGAAAAAAGACAGACTAAATGACGTTTATCTGTCCTGCGGCGGAGATTTATACTAATACCTGATTAAAAGCTTTATAAGATTTTTGAGCTGATTTTCGCCATACTTCGTGAGTTGTTTAGTATTAGCTTGAGAATAAAAAGGAAAACACCCCTGTGCCAATCGGTACAGGGGTGTTTTGTAAGAGTAGATTTTATGAGTAAAATGAGTATTTTAGTGATTAGTCGGGCAACCGACGTTTGACGTTTGCGGTTAAATCCAAAATGTCTGTCCGAATTGACAGCCGAGGTATTCGGATTACTGGTAATCGCAGACATTTACCCATGAGAGCAGGAACTCTCGTTCTTCGGGCTTGCCCTTAACGGACTGTGATGCGGCAACAATCGGGAGCCACTCGTTAACATACTGGCGTGCAGTGTCTGTCTTTTCGCAGAACAGTTTCATATATTTTTCAGCAACGTCATCCTGCTTGTTAAGACGGAACAAAAGATATGTTCTTGCAGCGTCAGCCGAGCCGTTGCCCTGAGTAGCGTGTGACCAGTCAAGTACATAAGGAGTGCCGTCGGGGGTGATGATTACGTTACTCGGGTTGAAGTCACCGTGACAAACCTTTGTGTGCTTAGGCATACCGTTAAGGCGGGTGTGCAGTTCATATCTTGTGGTTGCGTCAAGGTCAGTTTCGCTGATTTTTCTGTTCATCTTATCCTGAAGTTTGTTGAGCAAAGGAGCTTTCTGGTTGAGAATTTTAATCTGAATGTCAACGAAAAGTTCGAGATACTCATCAATTTTATCGGGATTTTCAGCCATAAGAGCAGAAAGTGTTTTGCCTTCTATATATGTTGAGATGATAGCCCACTTGCCGTCAATCTTTGTAACTTCTTCAACTTTAGGAATGTTGAGTCCGGTTTCTTCAACTCTCGCCTGATTCAGTGCCTCGTTAAGAATGTCAGACTTCGGAAAAGATTCGTCAAAAACCTTGGCTACAAGGTTACCGTCTCTGTAAATTTTTTTGTTTTTTCTTTCAGCAAGAATTGTATCAAGTTTCATTTATGTTTCCCCTTTCGGTGGTGTTGTTTTATATAGCATATGAAATTTGCTATGGTTATATTATACAATAATAAATCGGGTTAGTATAGTAGGAAAATTACAAAAAAATCATAAAAATCTTTGTTCATTTAGATAATATAAATAAATAACTTTTTACGTTTTATATAAAACATAAGGCTATTATTTGGATATTTAGCATAAAAATCCGTTAATTTTTTAACTAAATAATAAATGCGATATACCGTGTTGTTTGTGCAAGTTGACAAAGTTTTAACGACCAAAAAAGAGGCGCACATTTGTGCACCCCAAAATACCCTGTTATTAATTTCTCATAAGATGAATTGCCGTTTCGGCTTTTTCAATGATTCTTAAATCGTTGTCATACGAGCACATTTTTCGTGCCTGCTGTAGGTCAACCCAGATGTAGCTGTCGATTTCTTCCTCCTGAATCTTTACGTTGTCGGTAAAAGCCTGTGCAAGGAAAAATACAACACGTTTTCGGATTTTACCGAACGGACAGTATTCGCTGATTTCTCTGAATCCGTCAAACAGCGTAACGTCAAGCCCCGTTTCTTCCTTGATTTCACGAATAGCCGTCTGCTGTTCGTTTTCGCCCTCCTCAATGTGTCCTTTCGGAAAGCTCCAGTACCTGCCGTTGCTGTTCTTTACAAGCAGAATTTTTGTATTCTGCTTTGTCTTGTAAAAGATTATTGCACCGCAGGACTTTTCGTAAAGACAGGTTATGCTTTTGAGTTTTACATTTCTAAGACGTGAGAGCAGCTTGCGAAGTTCGGGCTCATAGAAAATTTCTCCCGGTGGAGCGACAACAGCTCTTTCCCCGTCGAGTCCGTCAAATTCGGCAACGGCTATGACAACACCGTCAAAGTATTCGGGAACTTTCCTTCGTGATACAACATATGCGCTTTTGTTCTTCAAATTTGAAGAACTGATGTATGCCGAACGCAGATTGCTGCTGATTTTTCCGAATACGCTGACTTTTACTCTTTCGGAAATCATTCCGTTGCCTCCTTTCATAAATTTAGAATTTAAAATTATCAGTCAAACAGACTGCTCATACTGTCAAGCTGAATCTGAGTGTTTGCGCTCATAACGCCGTTGAGGAAAAGCACCTCGTCAATTCCGTTCTGCTGACAGTAGGAAACAAGATTATCGCCGAATGTGCGGAAGTCGATAACGTGAACTTCCTCGTAATTGTAGGTGAGATAGGGAACAAAAGCATTGCCGTAGCTTTCTTTAATAACGGCAATCTTCTTGCCTGTTTCTGCATTTTCCGAGGCCGATTTAAGCACGGTAAGCGGGTGGTCGCCCATTATAAATACGCCGTAGGTGAGCGAGCCTGCCTCTGCGTACTGATAGTACGGACTTGTGTATGTGTTGACGTTACCGCTTTCGTCGGTTACGTCCATTGTCACCTCGTACGGGAACTCCCAGTAGTGAACTGTGTCGGTGTCAAGACCGCTTGCGGTGTTTGTAAACGTGCCCGTAAAGCCCTCAATCTGCTGTTCGGTGCAGTCGTCAAGCGAGAGAACGGGAAGATTGTTGGTCTTTGCAAATGCAGTATATGCATAGTAAGCACCAAGTCCTGACCAGTGGTGGTCGGAGCCAAAGTAGATGTATTCATCGTTGTGGTCGGCAAGGTAGTTGTATGCATTAACGGGCGTTACCTTGTCAGACAGCTTTGAGTATATGCTCTTGATATTTTCAGCCTGAGAGGTTGACGGAGCCTCGCTGTCCTTAAGACGCTGCGGAAGTCCCATTTCAGTGTGGTTCGGTATTACCATATCGTAAACCGTAATGCCATTTAATTTGTCGGCAAAGCCGTTGATTGTTTCAGCGTATGTTGTTGCCCTTGCCTCGTCACTGCCGAACAGCTCAAAGCCCTGATTGTTCCACACATATATGCTGTAGGCTGAGTAGCCGTTTGAATTGTCGTCCTTTATCTGCGGAGTTTTGAAGTATGTCGGAGAAAGGTCATCCTGAGCCTCGTTCTTTTTATCATTAGCTTTCGGAGTATCGGCTGTTGCAACAGGCTTTGTTTCGGTTGAAACAGGAGTACTTGTCTGTTTTGTGCCAAAGCAGCTTTTGAAAACAGAAGAAATCATTACAACTAACAGTATAATAATAAGTATTCCGCAGCTGACAATTATAATTCTGTTGCGTGTGCGTTTTTTATTATTCCTGCGGCGACGGTTGGTGTTGTAGGCAGGACGGTTGTTGTACGAGCCCTGTCTGCGCTGAGGCTGACGGCGGCGGTAATCTCTGCTGTCGTAGCCGTCATCAAAATTATCTAAATCAAAGTAATCGTAATCATTGCGTTTACTCATAGTAAATCTCCCTGTTAATTGAATAAATATTCAAAAATTGAATAACGTAAAGGAATACATACTAATTATACTACATTATGCCTTTAAAAACAATATGATTTTACATTTTTCCACACAAAATGAAGATTTTATGTGATTGCTTTGCAGTATTGCTTGAATATATCTGCAATTCGTGATAAAATTATAAGGTGTATATGAATATATAACTATACATAAACAGGATACAAAAGAGGGATAAAATGGAATACAGGTTTTCCGACAGGGTTTCAAATCTGAAACCGAGTGCAATCAGAGAAATTTTTAAGTATGCGTCCGACCCTGAGGTTGTTTCGCTTTCGGCAGGCAATCCGTCACCCGATGCTTTTCCTGCAAAGGAGATAGCAGAAATTTCAGCAGAGGTGCTGAAAAACGACCCGATTTCGGTTTTGCAGTACAGCGTAAGCGAGGGCTACACTCCGCTGAGAAATACGCTTAAGGAGTATATGAAAAATGAGCACAATACAGGCAGCGACTCCGATGATATTTTAATTACAACGGGAGCACAGCAGATTATGGATTTGTGCTCAAAGGCGCTTATCAATGAGGGCGAGGTTGTAATCTGCGAAGCACCGTCGTTTATCGGCTCGCTCAACACCTTCCGCAGTTATAATGCAAAGCTTGTCGGAGTTAAGGTTGAGCCTGACGGAATGAGCATCGATGAACTTGAAAATGCGCTTAAGGCTAATCCGAACGCAAAGCTTATTTATACAATTCCGAATTTTCAGAATCCCTCGGGCGTTACAATGAGCTTTGAAAAGAGGAAAAAGGTTTATGAGCTTGCCAAAAAGTACGGCGTGCTTATTCTTGAGGATAACCCTTACGGCGATTTACGCTACAGCGGAGAATACGTTCCGAACATTAAGTCGCTTGATACGGACGGAATCGTAATTTACGCAGGCTCTTTCTCAAAGGTGATTTCACCCGGTATGCGTGTTGCTTACTGCATTTGCCCCAAGCCGATTTTCCAGAAGCTTGTTGTCTGTAAGCAGGGCAACGACGTTCATACAAATATATGGTCGCAGTACGTTTGCAACGAGTTTATCACAAAGTACGACTTTAACGCTCATCTTGCAAGGCTTCGTGAGATTTACACCAAAAAGGCAGAGTTTTGTATGAATCTGCTTGATAAATTCTGCGCTCCAGCGATTACATATCATAAAATTGACGGCGGTCTGTTCATCTGGTGCGATTTGCCCGATAGTATTGATATGCCGACATTCTGCAAAAAAGCAGTTGAAAACAAGGTTTGCGTAGTTCCCGGCAACGCATTTCTGACTGATGAAAACGAGAAGTGCCAAAGTTTCAGAATCAACTTCTCAACACCGACAGACGAGCAGCTTGAAAAGGGAATTAAAATTCTCGGCGAGATTGCAAATAGTTGGAGTTAAACTGCAATTTGCCGAGATTTTTATCAACTGTTGTGTAACAATCAAAAATGTAGGGAACGGTCTTGAACGTTCCGATTACCCATAGGTCAGTTGTAATCCTACGGAACAGTCAAGACTGTTCCCTACACTATATTGTAATATTGTAAAAATATTAATTCGGAGCGTAGCGACTAATAAATCTACACTCCAAGCTAATTTAAATTATAAAAACAGAAAACCTGATAATTTTTTACGGAGGAATTAACATATGGAAAACGAAAAGAAAAAAGAGGTTGTGTTCAGCGCAATACAGCCCAGCGGAACAATTACACTCGGAAACTACCTTGGTGCTGTGCGCAACTGGGTTGCAATGCAGGACGAGTACAACTGCATTTATGCGCTTGCAGATTTGCACACAATTACCGTAAGGCAGGAGCCGGCAACAATGAGAAAAAATATTCTCGACGCTTACGCATCTATTATGGCATGCGGAATTGACGTTGAAAAGAGCATTTTCTTCATTCAGAGCCACGTTCACACCCACGCTGAGCTTGCGTGGGCGCTTAGCTGTTACACACAGTTCGGCGAGCTTTCGAGAATGACTCAGTTTAAGGATAAGTCTGCAAAACACGCTGACAACATCAACGCAGGACTTTTCACATATCCTGTTCTTATGGCTGCCGATATTCTTCTTTATCAGGCTGACAAGGTGCCTGTCGGTGCAGACCAGAAACAGCATATTGAAATTACAAGAAATATTGCCGAGCGTTTCAACGGACTTTACGGCAATGTATTCAAGATTCCGGACGGATTTATTCCAAAGAACGGTGCAAGAGTAATGAGCCTTCAGGATCCGACTAAAAAGATGAGCAAATCCGACGAGAACGTAAACGGATGTGTTCATCTCCTCGATTCTCCCGAGGTCATTATGAAAAAATTCAAGCGTGCCGTAACCGACAGCGAGGCTTGTGTAAGATATGCCGAGGGCAAGGACGGCGTTAACAACCTTATGACAATTTACAGCGCAGTAACGGGACTTACCTTTGAGCAGATTGAGCACGACTTTGACGGAAAAGGCTACGGTGACTTCAAAACCGCAGTCGGCGAGGCTGTTGTTGAGGAGCTTCGTCCGATTCGTGAGCGCTACGAACAGCTTATCAAGGACAAGGCTTATCTTGAAGATTGCTACAGAAAGGCTGATGAAATTGCACTTAAAATCAGCAGCCGCACGCTTAACAAGGTTATGAAGAAAATCGGCTTTATTCTTTAATTTTGATAAGAATTTGAGGAAATAGAGTATGACAAAAATTGAAAATAAAATTTTTGATTGGATAAGAAAAAATATCCTTCTGATTTTTCTCGGTGCAATCACTTTGATTGGAATTGCAATACACCTTTGCGGAATTGATTTTAAAAGCGACGATTACAACAGCTTTCTCTATCCGTGGTGGGTTGGCATTGAAAGCTCAGGCGTGCAGGGACTTGCAACGCAAATCGGGAATTACAACATACCTTATCAGATAATAACCTATCTGTTTACGCTTACTCCGCTTGGCCCGCTGTATTCCTACAAGGCTCTGTCGATTGCGTTTGACTTTGTTCTTGCGTTGAGTGCGGCTCTGCTTGTTTATTCATTTGACAGCAAGAAATCGCATTTAAAGCCTGTACTTACATACGGACTGGTTTTCTGTTCAATGACGGTTGTGCTCAACTCGTCGTTCTGGGCACAGTGCGATTCGATTTACGTTTCGTTTATACTTCTTTCAATTTACTTTCTGAAAAAAGAGAAGAATATTCCGTCGTTTGTAATGCTCGGAATTGCGTTTGCATTCAAGCTTCAGGCTGTGTTTATTCTTCCCGTATTCCTGTTTTATTATGTCTGCACACGCAAGACTTCAATACTTCACTTCCTGATTATTCCTGCCGTTGATTTTGTTATGTGCCTGCCTGCAATTATCCTCGGCAGAAATCCGCTCGACATTATAACAATTTATGCGGAGCAAACCGATTACGGCAAGCTGATTCAGATGAACTGCCCTAACATTTATGCGTTTATGTGCGAGGGCAACGATATGAGTAATTATTATCTTTTCAAAACGCTTTCAATTGTCCTGACGATTACAATCCTCGGTGCAGGACTTTGTATGCTGATTTACAAGAGGACTGATTTGTCCGATACGCAGAATTTTCTGCTTGCATCAATCTGGACGGTGTTTACCTGCATAATGTTTTTATCGTCAATGCACGAGAGATATGCGTATCTTCTCGATATACTGACAATTATTTATGCAGTAGTTAACGTAAAGCGTGTGTGGCTCCCGATTGTGTGCAACCTTGTGAGTCTGCGTGGATATTGCTATTATCTGTTTGCGTATGACGTTCTGGATATAAAAATAACCGCTATCGTGTATATAGCAGTATATGCGTATGTTTCGTATATTTTTATAAAAGACGTGGTAATGAACGGAAAAAAGATGAATGAAAAATTACAAATAAAAACAGCATAAAAACTAATGCGGTACTGTCAATCGGCAGTACCGCATTTATGTTGAAAAATATCTGTTAATCACCAAAGGAAATTCCCATTGCTTTGGCGGTTTTGATTTCTTCGCAGTCTATGGGAACGGTTTTGAGCTTTCCTGCAATTTCTTCAAGCGGAACGGGAACAACCTTGCCGTTGCGCAGAGCAACCATATTGCCGTAATTCTTGTCAATGATAAGCTGAGCGGCAGCTACTCCGAAGCGTGTGGAAATAACTCTGTCATACGGGTCGGGACTTCCGCCTCTCTGGAAGTGACCGGGAACGGTAACTCTTGTTTCCTGTCCCGTTGCCTGCTCAATTTCATCGGCAATCTTGTAGGAGATTGAGGGATACTTCATCTCTGCAATTGCCGCTTTTTTCTGCTTTTTGGGAAGGGATGCGAGTTCCTTTGAAATTGCGCCCTCAGCTACGGCGAGAATTGAGAAGTTTTTTCCGCTTGCTGTGCGTGCCTTGATTGTCTTGACGACAGAATTAATGTCATACGGAATTTCGGGAATGAGGATGATGTCGGCACCGCCTGCAATTCCTGCATAAAGCGTAAGCCAGCCAACCTTGTGACCCATAACCTCAACAATGAAAACTCGTCCGTGCGAGGTAGCTGTTGTGTGAATACAGTCTATTACGTTTGTGGCAATGTCAACTGCGCTTTGGAAACCAAAGGTGATGTCTGTGCCCCAAAGGTCGTTGTCGATTGTTTTCGGGAGAGAAACTACGTTGAGTCCTTCTTCTCTGAGCAGGTTAGCGGTTTTCTGAGTGCCGTTGCCTCCGAGAACAACAAGGCAGTCAAGATTCAGCTTTTTGTAGTTCTTCTTCATAGCTGCAACCTTGTCAACGCTGTTTTCGTCAATAACACGCATAAGCTTGAACGGCTGTCTTGACGTACCGAGGATTGTGCCGCCCATTGTGAGAATACCCGAGAAGTTTTCGGGCTTCATACGCCTGTACTCACCGTAAATAAGACCTCTGTAGCCGTCTATTATGCCGATAATCTCCACATCATCGGGACCGTAGTAATTGTAAAGAGTTTTGGCAACTGCTCGGATTGTTGAATTAAGTCCCTGACAATCTCCGCCGCTTGTTAAAATACCTACTCGTTTCATTCTTCGTTTTCTCCTTTCTTAATTGGCACAATCGGTGTTCCGACTGTCTTTGCGTAGTCTGCTTTCATTGCACTTTTCTGCGCTTTTAATGCGAGCTTTGAAAAATATTTCTGGCAGTTAAGCCGCTTTTTTCCTCGCTTGTCAACAGAAGTGTAGGTCATATCGCTGTGTTGTCTGCGTGCATTTACTGTGTCCTTGAACATAGTATTCATTATACCCTGCACTCTGGTTTTTATATCTTCATCCTCAACAGGGAATACAAGCTCAACTCTCTTGTCGAGATTTCTGGGCATCCAGTCGGCACTTCCCATATAATACTGAGGATTTCCGTTGTTTTCAAAAATAAAAATTCTGCTGTGCTCCAAGAGCTGTCCGACAATTGAGATAACCTTTATGTTTTCGCTGAAGCCCTTAACGCCCGGCACAAGACAGCAGATTCCCCTTACAATAAGTTCAACCTTGACGCCTGCGTTTGATGCGTCATAAAGCAGGCTGATGATTTTCGGGTCAACAAGCGAATTTACCTTTGCAGTAATTTTTGCGGGAAGTCCGAGCTTTGCATTCTGCGTTTCGTTGATTATCATCGCCTCAAAGAATGTTCTCATTCCGTGCGGTGCAACGATGAATTTCTTGTACTCGGGCGGGAACGAATATCCCGTAAGAACGTTGAACAGGGAGGAGGCGTCAATTCCGTACTCCTCACGGCAGGTAAACATTCCTATGTCGGTGTAGAAACGGGCTGTGCTGTCGTTGTAGTTGCCCGTTCCCATATGCAGATAACGCCTGATTCCGTCGTCGTCACGGCGGACAACAAGACAGATTTTGCAGTGTGTTTTAAGTCCCGTAAGACCGTAAATAACATGACAACCTGCCTTTTCAAGCTTGTTTGCCCACTGAATATTGTTTTCTTCGTCAAACCTAGCCTTAAGCTCAACAAGTACGGTGACCTGCTTGCCGTTTTCGCAAGCCTTGATAAGTGCCGCAACAATCGGCGAATTTCCGCTGACACGGTAAAGCGTCTGCTTGATTGCAAGTACTTTCGGGTCAACGGCGGCTTTCTTTACAAAGTCAACAACAACGTCAAAGCTTTCGTACGGGTGGTGAACAAGTCTGTCCTTTTCACGGATAGCCTTGAAAATATCGTCATAACCGCAGAACTCGGCAGGCGGATTTACGGGGACAATCGGTTCAAAGCAGAGGTTTTCGCAGCCATCAATGCGTGCAAATTTTGAAAGGAAGGTAAGGTCAAGCGGACCTCTTTGCAGATATATCTCGTCTTCGCTGACTTCAAGAGCGTCAATAAGAAATTTTCTTATTTCCTTGTTGCACTTCTTGCCGAATTCAAGCCTTACGGGAACGCCTCTCTTGCGCTTTTTAATTGACTTTTTAATTTCAGCCATCAAATCCTCTGTGTCCTCGTCAATATCGAGGTCGGAGTCCCTTGTTATGCGGAATGCGTCATATTCTTTGATGTTGTAAAGCTCAAAAAGCTCGTTTAAATATGCGGCAATTACCTTTTCAAGCAGGATAAACGCCCTGCCCTCGTGTGACGGAAGCTCAAGAAATCTCGGCAGAATCGAGGGAACCTGAACTACTGCAAAAAATTCCTCGTTTTCCGCGTTGGTAAGCCTCAGCGCAATATTCAGACTTTTGTTTGCAAGAAGCGGAAAAGGTCTGCTTGTGTCAACTGCCATAGGAGTGAGAACGGGGAAAACAACCTTGTGAAAATATTCGTCGATAAAAGCCTTCTGGTCGCCGTCAAGCTCATCAATGTTTTTAAAGGTTATTCCGTTTGCACGCAGCGACGGAATTATTGAGCGATTGTAGCACGAGTACTGCTTTTTTGCAAATTCGTGGATTTTCTCGGAAAGACGGCTCATAACTTCAACGGGAGTAAGTCCCGATGCATCCTTTGATTTTACACCGTGGTGAATCTGGTCAAGCACTCCCGCAACCCTGACCATAAAAAATTCGTCAAGGTTTGATGCGGTAATGGAAAGGAAGTTACATCTTTCCATAATAGGATTATCCTTTTTCGTCGCTTCTTCAAGAACTCGCTTGTTGAAGTCAATCCAGCTTAATTCACGGTTATTATATGGCATATTGTGCCATTGTGCCATCTGTCTTAATTTATCACTTTTTTTCTTATTATCATTTGCTGACATAAAAACACCGCCGAATATATATATTATACACTATATGTATATACAGTTATTATATATCATAATTAATAATAATTCAAGGTGACAAATCCAAATAAATGTGATAATACACAAACTTTACAATGATTTTACATATTCTTACAAAATAAGAAAAGCACAACATATCCTTGTAAGTTAGCAAAGATATGCTGTGCTGTAATTTTAATAATTCTTTGATACTTTAATATGTAAGATATTTTTGCATACAGGTTGTGTCCATAACAGTAATCTGTCCGTCAAAGTCAAAGTCGCATTGTGCAATCTGTTCGTCTGTCAGTTCAATCTGACTGCTGACATACTGCTGAATCATCGTTGCGTCAATGATTGTAATGTAGCCGTCACCGTTTACGTCTCCAACGCCGAGTCCGTCGGCAGGCTTGCTGCCCGAGGTTGCAGGGGGAGTAACAGTAGTCGGCTGTGTTGCCGGCTGAGTCGTAGCCGGAACCGTAGTAGGCTGAGTAGTCGGCTTTGCAGTTGTTGGCTGTGTAGTCGGTTTAGCCGTTGTAGGCTGTGTTACAGCTCCTACATAACTGCAATAATCCATACAAACCCATCCGCTTTTACCGTTGTAGGTTGTGTAACCCCAGTTATAATCTGAATCTGATTTAACATCGGTTATTGTAATCTGTGTATTGTTGGGGATTGTGAGCAATACGCTGTTGCCTGTACCTACTCCGCTTCTCATATTAAGAGCCGCAGTTGTTTTGTAAATACCTGTTTTATAGGTTATCGGAAGAGTTTCAGCTTGTCCGCCGCTGAACTCGCCTATGTAAATATAGCCCTGAAAATTCCACCAGCTTGAGCCGCCTGCGTTTGAGTCCGAGGTGCTGGCATATGTAAGATAGAAGTTATTACCGCTCCATGCAGAGTTAGAGAACGTAATCTGTCCGTTTTCGATTTTTTCAACAACAGCTACATGACCGCCGCCTCCGTCGTATGACCAGCAGGCAATTGCACCGAGCTTGGGCGTTTGTCCGTAGCTGTAGTAACCGTTTGACTTGTTGTAGCCGTACCAGTCCTCGGCATTGCCCCAGGAAAGCTTAGGTTCTGTTTTGAGAATTTCATAAGCCCTGCCGTAGGCATACGCCGTACAGTTGGGCATACCGTAGCCGTATTTATAGAAAACGTTTAAATCGCTGTAATAATATTTATTAGTTGACGCAGGAGCGGAAAGCCTTGGTGAGAAGGTTGTAGCCGCATTTGCGAAAATTGACATTGAAAAAACAGAGGTAAAAAGAATTGCAACAGTCACAACTACCGCAGAAACTCTTTTTGTAAAACGAAACTTCAAAGAAACACCCTTTCTGTTTAGATTTATTCTATAAATTACAAATTATTCCAAAAATGAAAATTACTAAAATGTAACCTTTTACAATAATTTTACCATATTGGAATAAAAAAATCAAAGAGTAATTGCACTGATAAAAGGTGTTTTTTCTACACATATTTACAACAATTTACACAATAAGTCAAATATAGTGCAACACCGCACAATCAAATTGTGCGGTGCAAGTTTTAATTATTTCTCTCATTGAACTATGTATATCAGAAAACATTTGTACTTCGGTAATATCGGCTTGATTTTTATAAACCTGTCTGCTTGAATTACGAGCCTAGGCACACCGCTATTCTACGCTTTTCAGGCTTTCTACCATATTTACTGCCTTGATTTTAAAGCTCATTACGGAATTTACAATGAGCGAGAACAGCATTGTAAAGCCTGCGGCGTAAATAAACGAGGTGGGGTAGATTTCACGCCCGAACATAATGTTGTCAACCTCAACTGTCTGCACAATAAATGAGGTGAGGAATATTCCGAGCACAAGCCCGACAGCAATTCCGAGCAGGGTGAGCACGATATTTTCCTTATATATGAACGATGAGGTTTCTCTGTTGTTAAAGCCGAGCACCTTGAACGTTGCAATTTCACGAACACGCTCGGCAATGTTGATGTTCGTAAGATTGTATAGAACAACGAACGCAAGAGCCGCCGCGCAGGTAATCATAACAAGCACAACAAGGTTGAGCGAGTTGAGCATATTTTCAAATTCTTCAAGGCTTGTTGCAATGAATGAAACTGCCGCAATTCTGTCGTCCTTCAAGACCTCGGAGCTGAAAATTTCCTGTGAAGTCTGCGAATTGTCATCAAGCTTTACGTCAAGCATATTGTATGAAGGATACTTTCCGTAAAGGGAGCTATACAGTGTTGGCGTCATATAAATATAGTTGTGCAGATACTGCTCGAAAATTCCGCAGACCTTTGCTTTACTTTCGCCGAATTCACCGCTGATTCTGATTGTATCTCCGACTTTTATGCCGAATTCCTCCGACAGCTTTTCATTAATAAGAACTCCGTCATCAGTGAGAGTTAGTTCTTTTTTACCTTTGCGTGTGTGGAGTGAAACGATTGAGTCAAGCTCGTCGGGATTCTGCACAACGGTAAGATAGGTGCTTTCGTCCTTTACCTGACCGTTAAATTCAACGGTTGCGTCCTGTTGTGAGGCAAGCATAAAATTGGTGACGTTTTCTCTGCTTTCAACATCGGAAGTGAGGTAGGAAAGCTCTTTTTCGTTACCGCCTTCCTTGGGAACGATTACCGCATCATACTTGTAGATTGTTTCAAACTGGTCCTTTGTGAGCGGGTCAAAGCTGTTTAAAAGACCGAATGCCGCAACAATGAGTGCAGTACAGCCAGCAACGCCGATTACCGTCATACAAAGCCTTGATTTATACCTGAACAGATTTCTGGCAGTAAGCTTTGCGGTAAAGCTGAAACGTTTCCAGAGCGGAGTAATGTATTCAAGCAGAATACGCTTTCCGGGTTTCGGCGCTTTCGGGCGCATAGCCTCAGCAGGCTTGTGCGAAAGCGAACGCATACAAACGACTACAGAAACAACGGTTGTGCATAAAACTGCGGCGGCAATTCCGAGAACAACGCTCGGAATGTTCAGTACAAGCGTTATGTCACCGATGTAGAACATAATTTTGTAAGCGTTGTAGATTATAAACGGCAGAGAGCACACACCGAGCACAGTGCCGGCTATACTGCCGAGAATTGCGGCAATAAGCGCATAGATTACAAACTTGGTTACAATACTTATATTGCTGTAGCCGAGTGCCTTGAGCGTGGCGATTTCGGTGCGCTTTTCTTCAATCAGCCTTGTCATAGTCGTCACGCACACAAGTACGGCTACGAGCAGGAAAAATACCGGGAATACCGATGCAACTGCGTCAAGCCTGTCGGCATTCTGCGAAAACGAGGAGTAACCGGGATTGTCGTCACGTGTAAATACATACCATTCGGGAGTTGATATCTTGTCAAGCTCCTTTTGTGCGTCGTTTATTTCTTCTTCGGCTTCGGCAAACTTTTCATCTGCCTTTGATTTTTCTTTATCATATTCCTCCTGCGCATCGTCAAGTTGTTGCTGACCTTCGGTTTTTTGCTTTTCAAGCTCTTTTACACCGTCATCATATTGCGATTGTGCAGAGTCAAGACTGTTCCGGGCTTCTGTGAGCTTGTTGTAGCCCTCGTTTTTTTGCGTTTCAAGCTCTGATTTTCCATTTTCAAGTGCGGTTCTGCCGCTCTGAATTTGTGCGAATGCAGAGTCAAGCTGTGCCTGTCCCTCGGCTTTTTTGGCATCAAGTTCCGACTGTGCAGAATCAAGCTGTGCCTTGCTTTCTTCAAGCTGTGAAAGCGCCTGACTGTATTGTGAATTTAGATTATCAAGAGTTTGCTGTGCCTGTTCAAGCTGAGAGTTGAGCACGGCAATAACGTCGGGATTTGTTTCAGCTGCTATTGCGGCTTTCAGTGAATCAACAGCCGTCTGCGCCTGCTCAATTCCAGCAAGGAGCTGTGGCTCCTGTGTGGTTTTAAACTCATTGTAAGCTGTTTCATACTCGGCTCTGCCGCTGTCGATTTCGTTCTGAGCAGAAAGTATCTGAGAGTCAAAATCGGCTTTCGACTGTTCATATTCTGTCTGAGCATTTTCAAGCTGTGTTTCCTGCTTGCTGATTTCATCCTCGGCAGAGGCAATTTTTGAATAGTATTCGTTTTTGGAGCTTTCAAGCTCGGTTTTTCCGCTTTCTATCTGTGATTTTGCGCTGTCAAGCTCAGCTTGTGCATCAGAGATTTTTTCGTCAAATTCCTTTTGCGAGGAGTCGATTTTGTCCTTTGCGTCGCTTAACTGCTTTTCAGCATTTGTTTTTTCGTCGCTATATTCGTTTCTGGCGTCTTCAAGTTCATTTTTTGCTTTCTGAATTACGTCCTTGTCAAAAACCTCGCACTGTGCGTTTGCGGTAGTTTCAAGAGTTTTTGCAAGGCTTTCCGAGTTTTCCTCGTAATCATCCGAAAATGCCGAGCAGTTTTCGGAAAAATCAGCCTTTACATAAAGCTCCGTATATCGTTCGGTCTTAAAGCTTTCCTGACCAATATACATATACTCGGAAATTTTGCCGTTTCCTATGCTTGTTGTGCCACGCTGGTACGAAATGTAGAGCGGAGAATTTACTGTTCCGACAACGGTATATTCAAGGTATTCAAGTTGTTCTGTGAGGTCATTGTCGCCTGCCTCTTTTGAAAATGTGATTTTATCGCCGACCTTGTACTTTGTGCCCGAAATGGAGTCGTGCTCAACGAGAATTTCATCAGGCTTTTCGGGCAGTCTGCCCTCTTTGAGAACAAGCGTATTCAGCTCGCTGTTATCACCGTATTTTTCGGGTACGGAAATCAGCCTTACAACGTTTCCTCCGTTTTCGGCTGTAATCTGTGCGTCGCAGAAGTACGACGGCATAACCGCAGAAACACCCTCGGTCTTTTCAACAGCCTTGATATCGTCCTCGTCAAAGCCGACCGTGGAAACAAGCCTGTAGTCCATAAGATTCTGCTCTTTGTAATAATTCTCGGCAAGGTTATACATTGACGGTACGGTAGCCTTGATTCCTGCAAAAAATCCAACTCCAAGCGCAATTATAGCCATAATGGAAATGAAACGTGCTTTGGAGTTTTTTATTTCACGAAATGTGTTTTTAAGGAGTGATTTTGTCATACGAGCCGCCTCCCTTAATACTAAAGCTCTTAATCAGCTTTTAGTATAGTGCTTACCATTCAATTTCTTCAACGCTCTTTGGATTTTCGTTGTAAATATCCCTTACAATTTTACCGCTTTTCATCTCGATTACGTGGTCAGCCATAGGGGTGATTGCGCTGTTGTGGGTGATAAGGACAACAGTCATCTTTTCTTTTTTGCAGGTGTCCTGCAAAAGCTTGAGAATCTGTCTGCCTGTGTTGTAGTCAAGCGCACCAGTCGGCTCATCGCAGAGAAGAATTCCGGGGCGTTTTGCAAGCGCTCTTGCAATTGAAACCCTTTGCTGTTCACCGCCCGAAAGCTGGGCAGGAAAGTTGTCTTTTCTGTCGAGTAGTCCTACGCTTTCAAGCGCTTTTTCACTGTCGAGCGGATTTTTGCAAATCTGCGCCGCAAGCTCTACGTTCTCTTTTGCGGTCAGATTGTGGACAAGGTTGTAGAACTGAAATACAAAGCCTATGTCAAACCTGCGGTATTCAATGAGCTGTTTGTCGCTGAATTTGCTTATATCCTTACCTTTGACGATGATTTCGCCCTCGGTGCAGTTGTCCATGCCGCCGAGAATGTTTAATACGGTTGTTTTGCCTGCGCCCGATGCACCGACGACAATTGCAAATTCTCCCTGTTCAATTTTAAAGGAGATTCCGTCAACAGCGTTTATTACAACTTCGCCCATTTTGTAGCGTTTATATACATTTTTAAATTCAACAAGACTCATATAAATCACCCGTATATATGTAGATTTATTTACACAATTATACCATTTTTAGCCGTTTTTTTCAATATATTTTACTTTATTAATGTGTATAAACCATAATTTGTCGAGTGCCTCGACGGGCAAATCGAGTGGAAAAATCGGATTGTATGGATAAAACGGTTGCCGAATTTTAATATTGATATATAGGTAACGTTTCGGGACGTGTAGGAACCCGTCCCCTACGGCAATACAGGAAACGTTTGTATTATAACCGTAGGGACA
>CACXFS010000040.1 GCA_902766885.1 uncultured Ruminococcus sp.
CGCAAAATTTATTGCGGAATATAAAGGCGGAAAACAGTATGCATATTACGTTGAATATACCTTTGATGCAACTAAGGATTATCTGCTCGGCGACGTAAACAATGACGGAAAAGTCAGCGTGCTTGACGCTACCGAAATCCAGAAGTACATTGCAGGTCTTGTTACCCTGAGTGATTCTCAGCTGGCTGCGGGCGATGTAAACGGTGACGGAAACCTGACCGTAACCGACGCTACACAGATTCAGAAATACATTGCAGGTTTAATCACCGAATTTTAAAAACTAAAAATTATGCCGCTGTTATGCATTTAACAGCGGCATAATTTTTGGGCAAAACAGGCAAAATAAAGGCACGATAATTCTGAAATAGAATATTAATTCACTTTAATCATTGATAATTTATGTTGAAATATACAACTATATAGTCTATAATGAGAACAATGTAAAATTTCAATATATATGAGGGGATAATAATGAGTAAAAGTCCGATATTTCACGTAAAAAAGCGTACGCTTCTTGCAATTGCAGGCTGTGTGTGGTTTCTTGCCGGCTTTAACGTTGCACGTCTCGGAGTGATTACATATACGGGAATGAATACAATAAGCTGGTATCATCCCGTTTTGTCGGTTGTGGTATTCGCACTTTTCGGCTTGATGTTCTTTAAAATGAGCTTTAAGCACACAAACAGAATCCACGGCTATTCCGAGCCGACAAGACCTTTCTGGCATTTCTTTGATTTAAAAGCCTATTGCATTATGGCTGTTATGATGGGCGGAGGAATCTGGCTTCGCTATTCGGGACTTGTGCCCAAGTGTTCATTGCCGTATTTTACACAGGGCTCGGTTGTGCACTTGCGCTTGCAGGCGTTATATTCTGGGTTATGTTTTTCCGTTATCCGACAATGGTGAAAGCAGAAGTTGATTAAAATTCTAATTTAGAAAAATAATGAAGGCACCGTTACAAGCGGTGCTTTTGTTCTATAAATTCTGAATTTACCGACTTTTTTCAAAAACAGGTCTTCTCAAAAAACGGTCAACGGAGTATAATAATACTTGACCGATTTGGTCAACGGAGGGAGAATATGAAGGAAAAATTTTTTGCACTGCCAAAACAAAAGCAGAATGCAATAATCAACGCCGGCTATCGTGTTTTTTCGCAGAATTCCTACAAGAAAAGTCCGATGAGTGAAATTGCAGGCGAGGCAGGAATCAGCAAATCGCTGTTGTTTCACTATTTTCACAACAAGCAGGAGCTTTACCTGTTTTTGTGGGACAACTGCGCAAAGCTCACAATAAAGTACCTTACCGAATACAAATGCTACGAGCAAACAGATTTGTTTGAGATGATGTATCGTGGAATGAAGGCAAAAATGCGCATTATGAATCAATATCCGAATATGGGTAGTTTTGTGATAAAGGCATTCTATGAGCGTGACCCTGAGATAAGTTTGGCAATTCAGAATAGCTACAAAAGCTATAAGGCATTTAAGTCGGATAACATACTTGCAAGTATTGACACAACGCAGTTTGCCGAAGGAATTGACGTTAAAATGATGTACCGTGAAATGACTCTTGCCTCTGAAGGCTATCTTTGGGAGATGCAGAGAAAAGGCGCTGTTGACGTTGAAAAAATGGAAAAGGATTTTACTGAAATGCTTAATTTCTGGAAGAAACTATATTTAAGAAAAGAGGGAGAAAAATGAATGTAATCGAAATAAAAGGACTGACAAAATATTACGGCAAGTCAAGGGGAATTATTGACTTAAACCTGTCTGTTGCCGAGGGAGAATTTTTTGGATTTATCGGTCCGAACGGCGCAGGAAAAAGCACAACAATCCGCACGATTTTAGGACTGATTAAAAAGAGCGGCGGCAGTGCTGAAATTTTCGGAAAGAATATTGAAACAAACAAAAAAGAAATTCTTGCAGATGTCGGTTATCTTCCGTCAGAGGCGGTTTTTTACTCGGGAATGAAAGTAAAAGATGTTATAAAGCTGTCGGCTGGTTTAAGAAAAAAGGATTGCAAAAAAGAGTCCAATGAGCTTTGTGAGAGGCTCGAACTTGACACAGAAAAAAGGGTAGAGGAACTGTCGTTCGGCAACCGTAAAAAAGTCGCAATAGTATGCGCACTCCAGCACAAACCGCACCTTTGTGTCCTTGACGAGCCTACGGGAGGACTTGACCCGCTTATGCAAAGGGAGTTTTTCTCAATTCTTAAAGAGCGCAATGCAGTGGGAGCAACGATTTTCCTGTCCTCACATATCCTATCCGAAATTCAGAGAAACTGCACAAGGGCGGCAATTGTCAGAGAGGGAAAACTGATTGCCTGCGACAGCGTAGAATCACTCTCAAAGACGAACGCAAAGCGAATACATATAGACGGCAACGCTGATATTTCATCCTTGAAAAACGTGCGTGACGTTCAAAAGACCGATAACGGCATAAGCTTTCTTTACAGCGGAGATATTAACGAGTTTTTACAGTATATCTCAAAATTCAGTATTAACGATTTATCAATCTCCGAACCCGACCTTGAAGAAATCTTTATGCACTATTATCTTGACGGAGGTGACAGACAATGACGGTAATCAGACACGAATTAAAGCAGAGCAGAATCAGCCTGATAATCTGGACGGCTGCAATAGGCTTTCTGCTTGCTGTTTGTATATTTATGTTCCCTGAAATGAAGGGCGAAATGAACGAGGTAAACGAAGTGTTTTCGTCTATGGGAAGCTTTACGCAGGCCTTTGGAATGGATAAAGTGAATTTCGGAACACTGCTCGGCTTTTATGCAGTTGAGTGCGGAAATATCCTCGGACTCGGCGGAGCGTTTTTTGCGTCTTTATGTGCAATATCAGTGCTTTCAAAGGAAGAAAAGGAGAGAACGGCTGAATTTTTGCTCACACACCCCGTAAGCAGAGTGAGTGTTGTAGCAGAAAAGCTTATTTCCGTTATATTGCAGATAGTAATTCTGAATGTGGTTGTCTATGTTATTACAGCTTCGTCAATTGCGCTTATTGGCGAAGAAGTGCCTTGGCAGGAAATAACGCTTATGCATACTGCGTATCTTATTTTGCAGCTTGAGCTTGCAGGAATCTGCTTTGGCGTTTCTGCATTTTTGCGCAGAGGAAGTATCGGAACAGGACTCGGAATTGCTGTTATAATGTACTTTTTGAATATAATAGCAAACCTCACCGAAAGTGCAGAATTTCTTAAATACATAACTCCGTTTGGTTATGCAGACGGGGCAGAAATTGTAAGAAATGTAAGCCTTGATATGAATATGATAGCAATAGGACTGGCATTTGCCGTTGTCGGAATATTAGCAGGATTTATAAAGTATTGCAGAAAAGATATTTCATAAAATAATATGCTAAATGAATTAACCGCCCACGAAGGAAATACTTCGTGAGCGGTTTTGTCTGTTTATTTAATTATTAAATTCCCATTCCTTAATTTTGTTTCCATTCACAAGAAAGGCTTTTTTTGAAATCTCAGCCATAGGCGTGTCACTCAAGCTGTCGGAATAAAACTCGTCAACTTCTCCGTCTTTGAATTTTTCGTAAAATCTTCTCACCTTTTCTTTTCCGTGACAGTTTACTCCGCTGTATTTTCCGCTTTTGCTGTCAACCTTTGAGGCAATAAGGTGCTTTATACCAAGCTTTCTGCAAATCGGAGCAAGCAGAAATTCGGGTGATGCAGAAATAATCACGTCGTCACTTTGTTTTTGCTTTATGTAAAAGTCCTTGATTTTTCCGCTGTTTTTATTCCAGAATTCTGCAACGTCATTTTCAGCGTTGCACTTTGTAAGAAAGCGGTACATTTTTTCTTTGAACTCGGTTTTCGTTCCTTTTCTGAAAACATAAAACCTAAAAAAAGCGCATAAAAGCGACGGTGCAAGAAGTATAATACTTTTGTGCTTTTTAAGGCAGAACAGATAAAAATCTGCCGTAGAGTCGCCGTCATAAATTGTTTTGTCAAAGTCATAAGCGTTCATAGTCAAATTCTTTCCGTTATCAAAAATTATTTATTTCATTATAATATTCTAAACGGTATTTTTCAAGTTTTAAAAATTAATTAAAATTAAAGTAGTAATTATTGAATTTTGAAAGTCTTTATGTTAAAATGAAAAAGTATAGATATACAAAAACAAGGAGTATCATAAAATGATAACGCATTTGCTGACAAGAATTGATTTGATGATGAATTCCTTTTCAAAAGGTCAGAAAAGGATTGCTTTATATATAGAAGAACATTACGACAAGGCGGCTTTTATGACAGCATCAAAGCTCGGTGAAACAGTCGGAGTTTCCGAGAGTACTGTTGTCCGCTTTGCTTCAGAACTCGGCTACGACGGCTATCCTAAGCTTCAGAAGGCTATGCAGGAGATGATAAGAAACAAGCTCACCTCCGTTCAGCGAATTGAAGTAACCTCGGGACGTATAGGCAATGATAATGTGCTCGACAGTGTTCTGAATCAGGATATTGAAAAAATCAGAAGAACGATTGAAGAAACCTCTCACGAGGACTTTAACCGTGCTGTTGACGAAATCTGCAAGGCAGAGCGTATCTATATTTTCGGTGTGCGCTCAACTGCCGCAATTGCAAGCTTTCTTGCATACTATTTTGAGCTTATTTTCGATAATGTTCGTGTAATAAACACCACAAGCGCAACCTCTACATACGAGCATATTTTCAGAATAACTGACAAGGACGTTATGATTGGAATTTCATTTCCTCGCTACAGTGCAATGGCTGTTGAGGCTATGGATTTTGCCCGTTCAAGGGGTGCTCACGCCGTTGCAATCACCGACAGTATGGCATCTCCTCTGGTGCAGTCGGCTGACTCGGTGCTTATTGCAAGAAGTGATATGGCGTCAATTGTAGATTCGCTTGTTGCACCGCTGAGTCTTATAAATGCTCTTATTGTTGCAACCGTTCTTAAGAAAAAGGACGAGGTTTCCGATACTTTCCGTGAACTCGAAAGAGTGTGGAACAGAGAGGGCGTTTACACCAACCACGATGACGAACAGGATAATAAATCAGAAAATGTTAAGTAAAAAAGTAGTTGTAATCGGTGCGGGAGCATCAGGCTTAATGGCGTCCGGCTTTGCCGCAGAATACGGCGCAAAAGTTACGCTGATTGAAAAGAATAAGCGTGTCGGCAGAAAAATCATGATAACGGGCAAGGGCAGGTGCAACGTAACAAATAATTGTGACGTTCAGAACTTTATCCGCAATGTGCCCGTAAACGGCAGATTCCTTTATTCTGCACTCAACGGATTTACTCCGCAGGATACAATGGACTTTTTCGAACAACTCGGACTTAAGCTTAAAACCGAGAGAGGAAACAGGGTTTTCCCGATGTCGGACAAGGCTGTTGACGTTGTCGACGCTCTGCACGATTTTGTAATTGACAAAGGCTGTAAAATCGTCTGCGATAATGCAGTTTCACTTATAATTGAAAATAATGAGATAATCGGCGTAAAGTGCGAAAACGAAACATATTACGCCGACAATGTAATAATCTGCTGCGGCGGTAAAAGCTATCCGCTTACAGGCTCAACAGGCGACGGTTACATTCTTGCAAAGCAGGCAGGTCATACAGTAACCGAGCTTAAGCCCTCGCTTGTACCGCTTGAAAGCAAAAATCCCGACTGCAAGTCGATGCAGGGTTTGTCGCTTAAAAATGTGTCGCTTAAAATTATTGATAATAAATCGCAGAAAACTGTCTATTCGGATTTCGGCGAAATGCTCTTTACTCACTTCGGAATGAGCGGTCCGATGATTCTGTCGGCAAGCTCGCAAATCCGAGATATTACCGACGGAAAATATACCGCAGTAATTGACCTAAAGCCTGCACTATCGCCCGAACAGCTTGATAAAAGACTTCAAAATGATTTCAGAGAAAACTCAAATAAAGATGTTTCCAATTCATTTTCAAAGCTTTTGCCAAGGAAAATTATAGTTCCAGTTCTGAAACGCTGGGGAGTGCCCTTTGACAAAAAGTGCAACTCGGTGACAAAGGAAGAACGCAGAAGGCTCTGCGAAATTTTAAAAGAATTTACAGTTGAAATAAGCGGTTTCCGCCCTATTGAGGAGGCAATAATCACCTCAGGCGGAGTAAAGACCTCCGAAATCAACCCAAAAACTATGGAAAGCAAGCTTGTAAAGGGCTTGTATTTTGCAGGAGAGGTTATTGACTGCGACGCTTATACAGGCGGATTTAATTTGCAGATTGCGTGGAGCACAGGCAGACTTGCAGGAATTTCTGCCGCTGAGCTTTAATATACGATTTGAAAGGATGAAATAAATGTCAGTTGCAATAGCACTTGACGGACCTGCGGGAGCAGGAAAGTCCTCAATTGCAAAGAGAGCCGCAAAAGCTCTTGACTTTATCTATGTTGATACAGGCGCACTTTACCGTACAATCGGACTTGCAGCTACACGAAAGGGAGTTGAGCCGATACCGTCAATTGAAGTTGAAAAGCTTTTAAGTGAAATTACCGTTGACCTTACCTTTAACGAAAAGGGTGAGCAGATTGTTCTGCTTGACGGCGAGGACGTTTCGGGACTTATCAGAACTCCCGAGGCTTCTATGATGGCGTCAAAAATTTCTGCCGTTCCGTCGGTAAGAGCCTATCTTCTCGATTTGCAGAGAAATATGGCAAAATCGCACAACGTAATTATGGACGGACGTGACATCGGAACAGTGGTACTGCCCGACGCAAAGGTGAAAATCTTCCTTACCGCATCCCCCGAAGCAAGAGCACAGCGCAGATACAAGGAGCTTTGTGAAAAGGGAATGGACGTAAAATACGAGGATATTTTAAACGACGTAATCACCCGTGACTACAACGATTCTCACCGTGAAACTGCTCCTCTCAAGCCTGCCGAGGGCTGTGTAATGGTTGACACAACCGAGCTTGACTTTGAGCAGTCGGTTGAAAAAATAATTTCCGTAATAAAGGAGAATATCTGATGGGACAGTCAAAGGTTCTCTATGCAATCGGCAGAGTAGTCTGCACACCGATTTTTAAGCTGTTTTACAGATACAAGCCGATTAATAATCACACAATCCCCGAAAAGGGAGGTTTTATTGTCGCAAGCAATCACCTCTCGTTTTCCGACCCCGTTCTTCTCGGCCTTTGCCAGAAACGCAGACTCTATTTTATGGCAAAATCAGAGCTTTTCCGCAATAAGGCTTTTGCCGTCTTGATTCGTGCTCTCGGTGCATTCCCAGTTGAAAGGGGCGCAGGCGACAACAAGGCTATCAAGACAGGCGAGGATTTAATTAAAGACGGCGAAATAATGACAATTTTTCTCGAGGGCGGAAGAACGAAAACAGGTGAGCTTATGCGCCCGAGAAGCGGTTGTGCTCTCGTTGCACAGCAAATGCAGGTGCCGGTAATTCCTGCCTGCATAACCGTTGTCGGCAATCCTAAGCACACATTTGCAAAGCGTGTAATTCACTTTGGCGAGCCGCTTACTCCCGAACAGCTCGGTCTTACTCCCGACGGCGGCAGACGTGAACTCAAAGACGCTTCAAACCGCATTATGGCGGAAATCAAAAAGATGAGGGAGCAGGATTTGCGTGAATATAAAAAAGCAAAATGACTTTGCAGCTAATTCATATAAAGTTCATAAGGCTGAGTCGGCAGGCTTTTGTTTCGGCGTAAACCGTGCAATAAAAATGGTTGAAGAACTGCTCGACAAAAACTATA
The DNA here is from genome assembly GCA_902766885.1 of uncultured Ruminococcus sp. Lineage (GTDB taxonomy): Bacteria > Bacillota > Clostridia > Oscillospirales > Acutalibacteraceae > Ruminococcoides. The sequence continues at coordinate 7,721 of CACXFS010000040.1, forward strand.
AGGTCTGCACCCTCGGACCTATAATCCACAATATGGAGGTTGTTCGTGAGCTTGAACAGCGAGGCTGTCGTCCCGTCGATTCCGTTGACGAGCTTAATGACGGAGAAATTCTTGTAATCCGTTCTCACGGAGTCCCTCAGTCGGTGATTGACGAGCTTGAAAAAAGCGGAGCAGAATACAAGGACGCTACATGTCCGTTCGTCAAGAAAATACACAAAACGGTATTGTCGGCCGACCCTGAAAATGACCTTGTACTTATAGCCGGCAACAAAAAGCACCCCGAGGTCTGCGGCATAATCGGTCACTGCAAAGCCGAGTGTCACACCTTCAACAACGAGGAAGAACTTGATGAAGTTCTCTCTATTATTCTAAAATCGAATAATAAGCAGGTGTTAGTTGTTGCACAAACCACTTTTGACACAAAAGAATGGAAAAAATGTATAAAAAAGATAAAAAAGCTATGTACAAATGCGAAAATATTTGATACAATATGTAATGCTACGTCAGTTAGGCAAACCGAAGCGGATGCAATAGCGGCAACTTCTGACTTTATGATTGTTATTGGAGACAGGCACAGCTCAAACACGGGCAAGCTTTTTGACATCTGTAAAAAGCAGTGTCTTAACACCGTACTTATCGAAACGGCAAGCGAGCTTGACTATTCAAAAGTTAGGTCGGCAAAAAACATAGGCGTAACTGCGGGTGCGTCAACACCTGCAAGGATAATAAAGGAGGTACTGGATACAATGAGTGAAATTAAATCCGGTGAAACAAATTTTGAAGAATCTTTTGAGGAGTTACTTGAAGAATCCCTCAAAAACTTAAATACAAACGAGAGGGTAATGGGTACAGTGCTCAGCATTGCGCCCAACGAGGTTCAGGTTGACGTCGGCAGAAAGCAGACAGGAATCATTCCTGCTTCTGAGCTTTCAAACGATCCCAATGCAAAGCCCGAGGATATTGTTAAGGTTGGCGACGAAATTGAACTTCTCATTATGAAGACAAACGATCAGGAAGGCACAATTATGCTTTCAAAGCGCAGAGTAGACGCTCAGAAGGGCTGGGAGGAGCTTCAGGAGAAGGTTGATTCTCAGGAAATCCTCACAAGCAAGGTAACAGAGGCTGTTAAGGGTGGCGTAATCGTTCTTTACAACGGCGTTAGAGTATTTATCCCTGCATCACAGGCTACAGCTACCCGTGATGAAAGCCTTGAGGATCTCGTAGGTCAGGATGTTGATTTCAGACTTATCGAGGTTTCACAGCACGGAAGACGCAGAAGAGCAATCGGTTCAATCCGCAGCGTACTCAAGGAGCAGAGAGCTGCTCAGCGTGAAGAATTCTGGAAGACCTGCGAAATCGGCAAGCGTTACAAGGGCGTTGTTAAGTCGCTCACAAGCTACGGTGCATTTGTTGACCTCGGCGGCGTATTCGGTATGATTCATATTTCCGAGCTTTCATGGACTCACATCAAGCACCCCAGTGAGGTTGTTAACGTTGGCGACACTGTTGACGTTTATGTAAAGGACATCAACGAGGAAACAAAGAAGATTTCTCTCGGCTTCAAGAACGCTGAGGACAATCCCTGGGAAATCCTCAAGAACAACTATCCCGAGGGCACAGTTGTTAAGGCTACAATCGTTGGTCTTACTACTTTCGGCGCATTTGCAAACATCATCCCCGGCATTGACGGTCTTATCCACATTTCGCAGATTGCCAACAAGAGAATCGACAAGCCCGCTGACGTTCTTAAGGTTGGCGAAGTTGTTGACGCTAAGATTACAGCAATCGACTTTGACAAGAAGCGTGTAAGCCTTTCAATGCGTGCACTTCTTCCCGAGGACGAGCAGGCTCCCGTAAAGGAAACTGCACCTGTAGAAGAAGTTGCTGAAACAGAAGAAGCTCCGTCAGAGGACGCTGAATAATTAAATATTTTACGGGCACCTTAACGGGTGCCCTGTTTTTTTATAAAAACATGAACGGAGGTTTATTATGACGCCGCAGGAAGAATTTATTGCTATATATCAGGAACATATTACCCGTCAGGGTGCAGACGAGCTTTTGGAATGGCTCAAGCGCACCGACTTTTTTACCGCTCCTGCAAGCACAAAGTACCATTGTGCCTGCGAAAACGGACTTGTAATGCATTCTGTCAGCGTTTTCAATACAATGATGGAAAAGCATTTTGACGAAGAAACCGATAACCTCGAAAGCTTTGCAATCTGCGGATTGCTCCACGATTTGTGCAAGGCACAGTTTTATAAGGTGTCAACCAGAAATGTAAAAAACGACCTCACCGGACAGTGGGAAAAGGTGCCTTATTACGCAATTGAGGACCAGTTTCCCTACGGTCACGGTGAAAAATCCGTATTCCTTATTGAGCGCAAAATGCACCTCAAAATTGACGAGGCAATGGCTATACGCTGGCATATGGGCGAGTTCGGCGACAAAAACAGCAATGCTATAAGTCAGGCATATGACCGCTATCCTCTTGCCGTAAAACTCCACCTTGCCGATCTGGAGTCAACATTCCTGCGTGAAAAGGGAACTTCTGCGGTGAATAAATAATTCTAAAATGGAATTATAATTATTAGTCAAAAATCTTTCGGAGTGAAAATATGGATATAGTTTCGGCTGAAAGCCGTGTAAAAGAGCTTACAAAACAGCTCGAATATCACAATAACTTATATTACAATATGGACGAGCCCGAAATTTCGGACTTTGAATACGATAAAATGCTCAGGGAGCTTGAAAACCTCGAAGAGCAGTTTCCGGCGCTTAAATCTCCCTTGTCACCGACAAACAGAGTTGGCGGTAACGCAGGAGAAAAGTTTTCTCCTGTTACCCATACTGTTGTAATGGAAAGCCTGCACGACAGCTTTTCTCACGATGAACTGCGTGATTTTGACCGCAAGGTGCGCGAGGTTTCGCCGACTGTTCAGTATGTTGTCGAGCCTAAATTTGACGGCTTGTCGGTTTCCTGCGAATACGAAAACGGTGTATTTGTGCGTGGCTCAACCCGTGGCGACGGCACAACGGGCGAGGACGTAACGGATAACCTTATGACAATCAAAAGTCTGCCAAAGCGCATTGCAGACGCACCCGAATATTTAGAAGTGCGTGGTGAGGTCTATATGTCGTTTGAAAGCTTTAACGAGCTTACAAAACGTCAGGAGGAAAACGAGGAAAAGACCTTCAAGAATCCCCGTAATGCCGCCGCAGGTTCTCTGCGTCAGAAAAACGCAAAGATTACCGCACAGCGCAAGCTTGACATTTTTGTTTTCAACATTCAGCAGGTGCGTGGTGCAGAGCTTAAGACCCATAGTCAGAGCCTTAATTACCTGACAGAGCTTGGCTTTCCCACAGCTTTTTATAATGTCTATGACGATATAGAGGACGTAATTTCAGAGATTGAGCGAATCGGCGATATGCGAGGAAGTTTTGATTACGCAATTGACGGTGCTGTTGTAAAGGTCAACAGCTTTGAAACACGCTCACTTCTCGGCAGTACCGCAAAATACCCGAAGTGGGCTGAGGCTTATAAATACCCACCCGAGGAAAAGCCTACAAAGCTTTTGAACATTGAAATCAACGTCGGCAGAACGGGTGTTTTAACTCCTGTAGGCAACTTTGAGCCTGTTTTGCTTGCAGGAACAACGGTCAGCCGAGCAACGCTCCACAACAAGGATTTTATAGAAGAAAAAGGTATATGCGTCGGCGATACGGTTATAATTCGCAAAGCAGGCGAGATTATCCCCGAGGTGCTTTCTGTTAAAGAGCACTGTGAAAATGCAGTACCCTTTGAGTTTCCCTCGCTCTGTCCGTCGTGTGGAAGTCCCGTTTCACAGGATGAGGGAGAGGCCGCAATACGTTGTACCAACACAGACTGCCCTGCACAGCTTATGCGCCACCTCATTCACTTTGTCGGCAGAGATGCAATGGATATCGACGGTCTCGGACCTGCCGTGCTTGAACAGCTTGTAAACGAAGGATTTGTCAAATCTCCTGCCGATTTATACAGACTAAAGGCTGAAGATATTTCAAGCCTTGAACGAATGGCTGAAAAGTCAGCAAACAACCTGATTTCTGCTGTTGAAAAGTCAAAGGAAAACGAGCTGTACCGCCTTGTTTTTGCACTTGGAATCCGCAATATCGGACTCAAAGCGGCTAAGCTTTTATGCGAAAACTTTACGACAATTGATGATATAATGAATGCTAAAGCCGCTGATTTTGAGACAATTGACGGTTTCGGTGAGGTAATGGCTTTAAGTATTGAAAATTACTTTTCGCTTGACAGCACAAAGGAGCTTATTGCAGATTTAAAATCGCTCGGACTTAAAATGAAGTCATCTGCACCTAAATCGAGCGGCGGAATTTTCAGCGGAAAAACCTTTGTATTAACAGGAACTCTGCCCACGATGAAACGCAGTGAGGCGTCGAAGATAATTGAAGAAAACGGCGGAAAAACAAGTTCTTCCGTTTCAAAAAAGACCTCATACGTTCTTGCGGGTGAGGAAGCAGGAAGCAAGCTTACAAAGGCTCAGTCGCTCGGAATAACAATTATCTCAGAGGAAGAATTCAAGGCAATGCTTGAAAAATAAATCTTACCAACACATTTCTTCAAAATAAACAAATCCTTACATTTATAATTTAAGTAGCTTATAAATGTAAGGATGTTTTTTATGTATGAAATTCTGATAATCGTCGGTATTATAGCTTTAATTTCGGTTTTAATTATATTATTTTCGTTTTTGATAAAACGTATCATAAATCTTATTTTAATAAAATGCAAACATGTAAAGCCGAAAATTATAATCTATCACCGCAAAAAAGACAATAGAAAAGCTTAAATTTTCTCCAGTGCCTCTTCAAGAGCGTTTGCAAGCTGGTCGGGGCAGGAAGTTCCTCTGCCTCGGCAGTCAATTCCTTTCATTCTCCTGATTGCTTCTTCTGCGTTCATACCCTTAACGAGCTCGCAGATGCCTGTTGTGTTACCGGCACAGCCGCCAATGATTTCGCAGTTAGTAATAACTCCGTTTTCATCAAGTTCAACATTCATCTGTCTTGAACAAACGCCGTGGGGAATATATGTGTGTGTCATACTATCGACCTCTTTCTGAATCTTTTGTTATTATGTTAACACAGTTTTTTAAAAAAATCTATATAATTCTATTTTTTTATTTTGAAATAACAAAACATATGTTATACTAATAAAAAGATAAAGGATGTAGATATAATGTCAATTAAAATAAATCTCGGAGCTTGGAGCTCTGTTTTTGCAGTACCATCAAAAATTGTCGATGAAGGACTGAAATTTTCCGACGGCGTAAAGCTCAAGGTTTTGCTTTACGTTCTGCGCAACAGCGGAAACGAACTTACCGACAGCGATATTTCAGCGGCAACAGGCGTAAATGTAACCGATATTCCGGAAGCACTTGATTACTGGGTTAGTATGGGAATTTTTCAAAAGAACGAAAATGAATATAAACCCATGCAGACTGTAGCTGATGCAAGAGAAAATTATAATTCTGTATCAGAAAAATCTACAAATAAAAATTCTTTTGAGGAAATAAAAGAAGAAAATTATTCTGAAAAAGAAAATAAACCTGTTACTGTTGAAGAAATTTCAAGCGAAGTTGAGTCGGCAAAACATCGTTTTACTGTAACACGTCCTCAAAAACCCGACTATGTTTTTACTTCACAACGTCTTGCGGTTGATGAAGAACTGAAAATTCTTGTCAGCGAGGCACAGACGGCACTCGGCAAAGTGCTGTCAAATTCCGATATTGCAACGCTTTTAATGCTCAAAGATACTTGTGGCTTGCCTCTTGACGTTATTATTATGCTGATTCAGTATTGTATCAGCATTGACAAGGGCAATATGCGTGCAATTGAAAAAATCGGAATCGGCTGGGCAGACGAGGGAATAGATACGCTCGAGGCGGCTGACGATAAAATCCGCAGAGTAAAGCAGATGAATAAGAATTTTTCAGTTGTTTCTTCGGCTTTCGGACTGAAAAACGCAGGCTCTCCCACAAAAAAACAGCTTGAGTACAGTGAAAAGTGGGTGGCTGAATGGAAGTTTTCTCACGAAATGCTCCGTGAAGCATACGAGAGGTGTGTTGACAGCAAAGGTGCAATGAAATTCAGCTATATTGACGGAATTTTAAAGCGTTGGAACAGTAACGGAATAAAAAATAAAATAGAGCTTGAAAGATTTGAAAGTTCTCAAAATAAAAATACCGGCACAAGAAAAACTTCATATAACATAGATGAGCTTGATAAGATTGATACTCTTGATGATTTTTAAAAGCAGGTGACTTAAATGGGATACAGCAGTAATGTTTATAAAGCGGCGGCAGACAGGCTGTTTGAAAGACGACTAAAGGCTGAAAAAGAAGCAGACAGGCGTAAAGCTGAAATATATAAAAAATTACCGAGAACAAGGGAGCTTGAAAAGGAAATTTCACGCTGCGGAATTCAGGCTGCACGTGCGGTTATCGGCGGCGGTGACGTAGCCGAAGAAATGAAGAATCTTCGTGACCGCAACCTTGCTATGCAGGCAGAGCTTGCCGAAATTCTCACTTCAAACGGCTACGATAAAAACGTTTTTGAGCCTTCGTATCGTTGCAAAAGATGCAATGATACTGGATATTATGAAGAAAACGGCAGAACGCTTGTTTGTAACTGTTTAAAACAGGCGCTTGTTTCCTGCGCCTGCGAGGAATTAAATCGCACAGCGCCGTTGTCACTTTCAACCTTTGAGAGTTTCAGCCTTGATTACTATGACAGTGAAGTTGATTCAAAAACAGGAATTTCGCCTTATAATCATATGAGCAAAATTCTGCGTTACTGCCAGAGCTATGCCGAGAATTTCAGTAAAAACTCCGAGAGTATCTTGATGAAAGGAGCAACAGGACTCGGCAAAACTCACCTTTCACTTGCAATAGCCAATGAGGTTATTAAGAAAGGCTATGGCGTGATTTACGTTTCCGCACCTTCCTTTATGCAAAAGCTTGAAAAGCAGTACTTTTCAAGGGATGATGACAACTCGGCAATAGATATGCTTATGGAGTGCGACTTGCTTATAGTTGATGATTTGGGAACGGAATTTCACGGTCAGCTTTCAGTGTCACAGATGTATAATATTTTCAATTCCCGCATGCTTGCAAACAAGCCTGTTATCATCAACACAAACCTTACTATGCGTGAACTTGAAAAAATCTACACCGAAAGATTTGTGTCACGAATTGTCGGAAATGCTCAGAAGCTTGATTTTCTCGGCAGTGACATAAGAGTAAGAAAAAAAAAGAAAAATTTTTGAAAAAACTCTTGACATTTTAACTTTTATATCCTATAATAACTATCGTTGCACGTTCGGTAGCAATTACATCTTGTGGAATAGTGTAACGGTAGCACGACAGACTCTGACTCTGTTTGTTGGGGTTCGAATCCCTATTCC
>CACXFS010000041.1 GCA_902766885.1 uncultured Ruminococcus sp.
CGCCGGAAGAGACTCGAACTCCCGACCTTCTGATTCGTAGTCAGACACTCTATCCAGCTGAGCTACCGGCGCATATGCGGCTGTTTTTACAACCGCAAGCAGTATTATACCACACTACATTTTAAAATGCAAGTGTTTTTTATTCATTTGCATCGAAAAATGCAAAAAATGCTCTGTACGCCATATAGACGTCGGTCTTTGAAACAATTTCAAACGGTGCGTGCATCGACAAAACAGGCACACCGAGGTCTACAACGTCAACATTCATATTTGCAACGTACTTTGCAATCGTACCGCCGCCGCCGAGGTCAACTCTGCCGAGCTCGCCAACCTGCCAGAGAATGTCGTTCTTTTCAAGCATTGCACGGATTTTTCCCATATATTCAGCGGACGCGTCCGAGGTGTCGTATTTTCCGCCGTGACCTGTGTACTTCGAAATGATTACGCCGTTGTTGATATATGAGCAGTTCTTTGCCTCATAAGCGGAAGCGTATGTCGGGTCAAAAGCCGCATTAACATCGGCAGAAAGGCAGGTGCTCTTTGAAAGCGCTCTGTAACCCTCAACGCCGTCCTGATTTGCAAGGTCGTAGATGAAGAAACGCAGAAAGTCGCTCTGCATACCCGTGTTGCCGTCACTTCCGATTTCCTCTTTGTCGGTGAGGTAGGTAATGCAGGTCTGCTCGGGAGTTTCAACATCAACTGCCGCCATAAGCGCAGGATACGCACAAACCTTGTCGTCGTGGCCGTAAGCGCCTATCATACTTGAATCAAATCCGATATCCTTTGACTTGTACGACGGAATAAGGCAAAGCTCTGCCGAAAGGAAGTCGCCCTCGCAAATTCCGTACTTCTTGTTGAGAATTGCCATTACATTGAGCTTAACAAGGTCCTTTTCCTCGTCCTTTGTGTCATACGGACGTGAACCGACAAGCACGTTCATATCCTCGCCCGTGAACGCTTTAGCCATAGGCTTTGCAGACTGCTCCTGTGCAAGGTGCGGAAGCAAATCGGTAATGCAGAAGCAGGACTCGTCCTCCTCGTCGCCCCAGCTGATATTTACTCTTTTGCCGTCGAGCTTTACAACCGTTCCGTGGAGCGAAAGCGGAATAGCCGTCCACTGGTACTTTTTAAGGCCGCCGTAGTAGTGGGTTTTGAAAAGCGCAAGGTTGTTAGCCTCGTAAAGAGGATTAGGCTTTAAGTCGATTCGGGGTGAGTCAATATGTGCAATTGCAAGACGTGCGCCGTTCTTTACGCCGTTTTTGCCGATTACAGCAAGTGCAACAGCCTTGTCACGGTTTACATAATAAACCTTGTCGCCTGCATTGTATTCAGCCTCTGCGTCATATTCGGTGAAGCCTGCTTTTTTAACAAGCTCAACGGTATAGCGTACAGCCTCACGCTCAATCGGTGAATTGTCGAGGAATTTTTTATAACCCTTGCAGAATTCATCAGCTTTTTTGATTTCTCTTTTTGTAAGCGCCTTAATGCCCTTGGGCTCTTCCATCATAATTTTTTCTTTGAGTTTTGCTGTTTTTGATTTTTCATCAGCCATTGTAATCATCCTTTCATAAGACAAAACAAGTAATATATATTATCTATTATCTGTTAAAATGTAAAAATTAACCTTAATCATAAAGTTTTATATACATTTCTTTTGCACTTTCAACCTTATCCACATAGTTGCTCGTTTCGGGATAGGGGATTTTGTCGAGCGTTTTGCCGTCCTTGCTGTAATTGCTGTCGGAAAGCCACTCACCGACAACAAATCCTGCGTTGTATGCCGCAACGGCGCATCGTTCGTCACCGTAATAATCGTAAAAATATTTTAGAAGATAACAACCATAGTCTATGCAGATTTCGGGATTGAACAAATCATCGGTTGTGTATTGCTCCTCAGTCCCCCGCTTTTCCTGAAGCCACTCAAAGGACGAGGGCATCATCTGCATAATTCCGCAGGCTCCTGCATCGGACTGAGCATCGGGGTCAAAGCCGCTTTCTGTACGAATAACGGCATAGACAAGTGAAGATTCAAGGCCGTATTCATCTGCGTATTTTTCGACAAATTCGCTGTATTTTTTGGGGTAGCTTGCTTTTTCAAGCCCCAGCTTTGTTTCCTCGTAATAGCGTGTAACAAAAATCACGATTCCGCCTGCAAGAATTGCAAGCACAACAAGCCAGATTAATGCTTTGATTCCTTTTCTGCTTTTCCGTTTGTAACGACGGGAAGCTGTGGGCATTAAATCACCTCGGTGTTTAGCTGTTGATTTGTTTTAACAGACCCTCAAGCTGAACATTCAGCGAGCTGAGGTCTGAATTGTTTTCTATAATGTAATCGGAATTTTCTTTGAAAAATTCCTCGTCAAGCTGTGCGTTCATTCTCATAAGCGCATTTTCTTTTGAAATATTGTCACGTTTACAGATTCTTTCAAGCCTTACCGATTTTTCGGCGGTAACGCTTATGATTTCATCGCAGATAACGTCTGCGTTGCTCTCAAAAAGCTGTGGTGCGTCATAGACAACTGTTGTTGCTCCGCTTTCGGCGGCTTTTTTTATTTGTGTGAAAAGCTCTGCCGTTACAAACGGGTGAACAATCGAGCTTAGCAAAGCTGTGTTTTCCTTTGACGAAAACGCCCTTTTGGCAAGTAGTTTTCTGTCGGGAGTGCCGTTATCTGAGATAATATCCTCACCGAAAACGGCCGCAATAGTTTTAAGACAAGGCGAGCCGCTGTTGTAAATTTTTTTCACAAGCAAATCGGCGCTGATGACATAAAAGCCGTTTTGTTCAAGAAACTCTGCAACTGTGCTTTTGCCTGCTCCGCTCTGCCCGGTTAGTCCGAGAATTCTACATCTTTTCAAGGTCAATCACCTCAAAGCCTGCCGCTCTTATCAGCCTGTTGTAAACCGCCATACCAACGCCGTCTATTGAAGGCAGACGTGAATAAACGGTATTTATATTTTCATCTTCGTCAATTTTTCGCAATTCGTCAAACAGCCTGTGTGCCTGCGCAGAATAGTCACATCGTCTGCCGAGGCTGAAACACTTAACGCTCAGGCTTTCAACGTCCTCGTCACAACAGAGTGCGGCGGTGCTTTCGTCTGCGTGTTTGTTTACATAATCAATATACTCGCTGTCGGTGCATTTAAGAAGTATGACGTTCGCCTTCGGCGCATAGTGCTTGTACTTCATTCCGGGGCTTGACGCCTTTGCACCCTTTTCAAGCTGATGCAAAACGGCGTTGTCAAGCTCCACTTCGCCGAGAACTGACCTTAGCTGTTCAAGCGTGATTCCGCCGGGACGAAGAACACGAGGCGTTTTTTCGGCAAGGGTAATTACTGTGCTTTCAAGTCCTACGTCGCTCATTCCGCCGTCAACAACGGCGTCAATTCTGCCGTTTAAGTCGCTCATAACGTGGAGTGCAGTTGTCGGACTCGGCGAACCCGACAGGTTTGCCGACGGTGCGGCAAGAGGAACTCCCGACCTTCTGATTATTTTTTGTGCAGTAGGGTGGCTCGGAAAGCGGATTGCAACTGTGTCAAGTCCTGCCGAGACCTCATCGGGAATTACGTCGGATTTTTTCATAATCATCGTAAGCGGACCGGGCCAGAAACGCTGTGCAAGGCGTTTTGCCGTTTCGGGAATTTCACGCACAAGGTTAAAGCGTTCAATTTCCGAAAAATCCGAAATGTGCACAATCAGCGGATTGTCGGCAGGTCTGCCCTTTGCCGCAAAGATTTTTGCAACAGCCTTGCCGTCAAGCGCATTTGCCGCCAAGCCGTAGACGGTTTCGGTGGGGATTCCCACAAGTCCGCCGTTTCTGAGAATTTCGGCGGCTTTTGCTATATTTTCATCGGTGTTGTCAAGTAAAAGTGTTTTCAAATTCTTCACCTTTTATATCATCTAGCTGACATATTTATTTAACACGTGTAGGGAACGGTCTTGACCGTTCCGCTGGTTTACAGCCAACTTCTAATCTTTTCGGAACGGTCAAGACCGTTCCCTACTTTTGATAAAATATGTTGAAATAAAACACTGAATCAGATAAATATCCATTTAATTTGGATACAAAACAAATGTAGTTTTCTGAATTAGTTTTCCATACTTTCCTTTAGCTTTTCGGCACGGTCAGCCGCAATAAGTGCGTCAATCACTTCGTCAAGGTTGCCGTTTAAAATGTCCTCAAGCTTATAAAGCGTAAGTCCGATTCTGTGGTCGGTCAGTCTGCCCTGAGGATAGTTGTAGGTGCGGATACGCTCGCTTCTGTCGCCTGTTCCGACCTGTGATTTTCTGTCGGCGGCAATCTCACTTGCCTGTTTGTCCTGCTTTTCTTTGAGCAGTCGGCTTTTGAGAACTTTCAGAGCCTTATCCTTATTTTTGTACTGACTTCGCTCGTCCTGACACTCAACAACCGTTCCCGTCGGGATATGAGTAATTCTGATTGCAGAGCTTGTTTTGTTGATGTGCTGACCGCCTGCGCCGCTTGAACGGAACGTGTCGATTTTCAAATCGGACGGGTCAATTTCAAGCTCAACGTCCTCCGCCTCGGGCAAAACGGCAACTGTGGTTGTCGAGGTATGCACCCTGCCCTGACTCTCGGTTTCTGGCACACGCTGAACACGGTGAACGCCGCTTTCGTACTTAAAGCGTGAATATGCGCCCTCGCCCTCAATCATAAACGAAATTTCCTTGTAGCCGCCCAGCTCGGTTTCGTTAGCGTTGATTACCTCAACCCTGTAGCCGTGCTTTTCGGCATACATTGAGTACATTCTGAAAAGCACTGCGCTGAACAGAGCCGACTCCTCGCCGCCTGCACCGCCTCGGATTTCGACAATTACGTTTCGCTCGTCATTGGGGTCTTTTGGGAGCAAAAGAATTTTCAGCTTTTCGGAAAGCGTTTCAATTGAAGCCTTCGCCTCGTCAAGCTCAGTTTGTGCAAGCTCCTTGAGCTCAGCATCAGAGGTTTCACCTAAAATTTCAAGGCTTTCCTTTTCGCTTTCGACTGCGCTTTTGTAGTCACGGTAGGTAAGCACGATTTCTTCAATCGACTTAAGCTCCTTCATCACCTTCTGAAATTCGTCGGGATTTGCGGCAACCGAAGGCTCATAGAGCCTTTGCGAAAGCTCGGAATATCTTTTATCAAAAATTTCTATCTTTTCAAACATAAATCTACCCTATTTTATCCGTAAAATTAATTTTCTTCGACAATGCGTTTGATGTTTTTCTCAATTTTGTTTCGTGGCACCATAACCTCCCTGCCGCACTTTTCGCATCTGATTTTAAAATCCATTCCTATGCGCAGAATTGTGAAGATTTTGCCGCCGCAGGGATGCTGTTTTTTCATCTCAACACGGTCACCGACATTTACATTCAAGAAAAACACCACCAAACTTATGTAACGCTATTTTGCTTTAAATTTTATTATACATCAAAATAATATAAATATCAACCGCATAAATACAGGCAACATCGCAAAATTAAAACAACATCTGTTGGTTTAGGAACGGTCAAGACCGTTCCCGACATTATTGTGTGTTGCATAAGGAAAGATTCATCGATTACATCTGACACCTCAATCAAGCGTTGTCACCTCGATATAATCATCATCAATAAGCAGAAACACCTTGCAGGGGATTCCCATTTTCCTGCAATTACTTATGACGTACTTTGTACCCCTTGATTTCCCGTCCCAGAACGCATACACCATCGGGGAATCTACGATTAATTTTATATTTCGCACAAGCGGTGCAGACCTTCCGTATTTTTCATATTCGGGCAGGTATTCTATGTATTTCATATTTTTCATTTTAGCATACTGCTTTGCGCAGGAATCAATGCCCCTGGCACCTCCCGAAAGGATTTCATCTGTGTACCAGGGCAGAACTTTTTCAAGAGTTTCCATAGAAACGGTTAAATTTCGTGAGCCGACAATTGCAATTCTCATAGTTACAACTCCTTGTTAGATATATTTTAGACATATTATACATTCAAATTTGCCAATAAATTCCAAATAGATTTATAATAAGTTTGAAATAAACATAAGATGGGTTTAGATTATAGCTATGAAAAGTATTTCTATCAGAATCGACAACGAAATGCTCAACAAACTGCACGTTGTCGCCGATTACGAAGGTCGTTCGGCAAACAGTCAGATTTTGATTTTAATTCGTGACTGCATTGAAAAGTATGAGGATAAGCACGGCAAGATTGAGCTTGACAAGAGCTGATATTTTACGCACGTTTATATTCACTATATTTCATAAATTGCGTTGCAATTTATGAACGGGATGTCCGGAAAGCCGTCCCCTACTACAGTGTAAAAACTAAAAATATACACTATTTATGAATAATTGTAGGGAACGACCCCTGTGTCGTTCCTATTTAGGTTATCTGAATGTCAGTTAGGAACGACACAGGGGTCGTTCCCTACGAAAAATATAGTAAAGCATTTATAATTTATAAGCGTAATGTTTTAGCTTTAACAAGGCACTACGGATATAGAGAAAACATTGGCATTTTCTTGAAATAAAAGGCTTGACATTTTCAAAACCTCTCTATATAATAGTAATAACAGAATTATCCCCTTAAAAACAATGACGGGAACAAGATATAATTCCTTTCGGCAAAGAGAGTCGGCGGTTGGTGTGAGCCGATGCAAAGGTTTATATGAATAGCTCATCCCCGAGTTTTTTGTGCGAAAGTTTTACACCGTAGTGCAAAACGCAGGACTGCGTTATCGGTCGGGACTTTGTTGGAAGTCCTTAAGGGCTGTATGGTGACATATAGCTGAAATTGGGTGGTACCACGATTTTATTCGTCCCTTTGGCAATTTTTCAGGTTGCTTTTGAGGGGCTTTTTTTGTGTGAATTTTTATTAATACTAATCTTAAAAACCACAGATTAGTATAAGGAGGTTATTGGTATGAAACCGTCGTTTGAAAAGTACATTCCTTTCAAACAAATTGACATTCCCGACAGAACATGGCCGAGCAAGACCATTACAAAAGCTCCGATATGGTGCAGTGTTGACCTGCGTGACGGAAATCAGGCGCTTGTTGACCCGATGAATCTTGAAGAAAAGCTCGAATTTTTCCACGCTCTCTGCGATATGGGATTCAAGGAAATTGAAATCGGATTCCCCAGCGCATCGGAAACAGAGTACGAAATCTGCCGTGAGCTTATTGAGAAAAATCACATTCCCGACGACGTTACAATTCAGGTGCTCGTTCAGGCAAGAGAACACCTTATCCGCAAGACCTTTGAGGCTGTTAAGGGTGCAAAGAACGTAATCGTTCACTTCTACAACTCAACCTCTACGCTCCAGAGAAAGGTTGTTTTCAAAACCGATATGGACGGCGTTACAAAAATTGCCGTTGAGGGTGCAAAGCTGATTAAACAGCTCATTGACGAATACGACGGAGATACAAACTTCCGCCTTGAGTATTCTCCCGAAAGTTTCAGCGGTACTGAAATGGACAATGCCGTTGACATCTGCGACAAGGTTATGGAGGCTCTCGGCTCAACAAAGGAAAATCCCGTTATTCTCAACCTGCCGAATACCGTTGAAATGTGCACACCGAACACATTTGCCGATCAGGTTGAATATTTCATAAGACACCTCAAAAACAGAGATGCCGCTATCATCAGCGTTCATCCCCACAACGACCGTGGCTGCGGCGTTGCGGCAGGCGAGCTTGCACTGCTTGCAGGTGCTGATCGTGTTGAGGGTACGCTTTTCGGCAACGGCGAACGTACGGGCAATATGGATATCGTCACGATGGGACTTAATATGTATACTCAGGGCGTTGACCCGAAGCTTGATTTTTCACATCTGCCCAAGCTCCGTGAAATTTATGAGAGATGCACGGGTATGAAAATTGACCCTCGTCAGCCCTACATCGGTGAACTTGTATTTACGGCATTTTCGGGCTCGCATCAGGACGCTATCAACAAGGGTATGAAATATATGCGTGAAAGCGGTACGGATATGTGGGAAATCCCCTATCTTCCGATTGACCCCGCCGACGTCGGCAGAGAATATGAGCCGATTATCAGAATCAACTCGCAGTCGGGCAAGGGCGGTGCCGCATTTGTTATGAGCAACAATTTCGGCTACGATTTGCCGAAGCGTATGCACCCCGAATTTTCAAAGCTCGTTCAGGCTAAGTGCGAGGAGCTTGAGCGTGAGCTTATCCCTAAGGAGCTTTTCGAGGTATTCGAGCAGAATTATCTCAATCACCCGATGAAATACAAGCTTACAAAGAGGAAGATATACGAGGAAAGCGAAAACGGCAAGGATTACGTTCACTTCAAGGGCAGAATGGTCATTGACGACAGAGATGAGGTTGTGTTAAGCGGCGTCGGCAACGGTCCTATTGACGCTTTTTTCAACGCAATCAAGGCAGTCGGTCTTGACAAGTACGAGTTCATCTCCTACAGCCAGCACGCAATTTCTCAGGGCTCGGACTCAAAGGCTGTTTCATACATTGAGCTTAAAAAGCCTGACGGAAATAACATTTTCGGCATCGGCATTGACTCAAACGTAAACGTAGCGTCCGTTCTCGGCGTTCTGAACGCTATCAACAGAGCAGAAGCATAAATTTAATACGGAATTAAATGCATATATCGAAGTCGGCTGTAACACAGCCAACTTTTGAAATAAACATATATTAATTTTTCAGGAGGTTTCATCATGGACAAAAATCTAAACTGGGCAGTTCTCGGAACAGGCGTTATCGCAAATCAGATGGCGCAGGCTTTGCAGAAAATGGGCAAAAATCTCTATGCAGTCGCAAACAGAACTCATTCAAAGGCACTCAGCTTTGCCGAAAAATACGGCGTTGAAAAGGTGTACGACAGCATTGACGAGGTTTTCACCGACGAAAATGTTGACATAATCTACATTACCACACCGCACAACACCCACATTCAGTATATCCGCAAGGCTCTTGAAAATAAAAAGCACGTTTTCTGCGAAAAGGCAATTACGCTCAACAGCGGTGAGCTTGAAGAAGCAGTTAAGCTTGCAGAAGAAAACGGTGTTATCATCGCCGAGGCTATGACAATCTGGCATATGCCGCTGTATAAAAAGCTCTGGCAGATTGCGCAGAGCGGAAAGCTCGGCAAATTACAGCTTATTCAGCTTAATTTCGGCAGTTTCAAAGATTACGATATGAGCAATCGTTTTTTCAATATCAACCTTGCAGGCGGTGCATTACTTGACATCGGCGTTTATTCATTAAGCCTTGCAAGAAGCTTTATGAGCAGTCAGCCTACAGAAGTTAAAAGTCAAGTAAAATTTGCCGAAAGCGGTGTTGACGAGCAGGCTTCAATCATTATGATGAATGACGAGTCGGAAATGGCAACAATTACACTCAGCCTTCATTCAAAGCAGCCAAAAAGAGCCGTTATCAGCTTTGAAAAGGGATATATTGAGATAACAGAATATCCCCGTGCTGACAAAGCAATTATTGTTGACGCCGAAACAGGCGAAAAAACAGAAATTCTCGAAGGTAAAACCGAGCTTGCGCTGATGTACGAAATGGAAGATATGGAACACGCAGTCAAGAGCGGGGATTTAAGCGGACTTAAGCTTGACAACACAATTGACGTTATGAAGATTATGACAGATTTGCGCAAGGAATGGGGACTTGTTTATCCCGAAGAACAAGGATAAAAATAGAACATCATAAAACACGGGTTTGCCGCAAATGATAATTTGTGGCAAACCCCATTTTATATATGTTATTTTTCACTAATCAATATGCTGTTGATTTCTTCATCACCGGTTACAGAATAAGTATATTCTTTGTCATTTAGTTCAAAGGTTCCTTCCGCCTTGCCGTCTGCTAAATCATCAGTAATATCAATTTTTGCGTTTTTAGTTAAATCCCAAGCCGATAAATAAAGCTTTCCGTTCTCCTTTACAATTTCGGCAGAAGTGTTCAGCGCATCAACCAGATTATCATAACCGTCACTTTCATCGGCAACAATTATCTCCTTAACAGGCAATCCATTTTCATCTGTATAATCACCCTCATAAGCTGCAATACCATTTTCATCTACTTTTTTTGTCATTTCTACTTCCTGAAATTCTCCGTGAATGCAAAACTGCATTACGGTTTTCTCAATCCATGTTTCGCCCGTAGCTGCATAAGTTATAATATTGCTTGCGCAGAACAGCACAATAATTGCCGCTGCGACATAAAGTACCTTTCTGATTGCATATATTTTTCTTTTTGGTTTTGTTTCCGCCATAATAATCACCTTTCGTTTAAGCTCTTCGGGAGCGTGAATCTCATCAAATGTACTCCTGTAAAGCTCAATTTCATTTTTTGAAATATTCATATTCACTCCTCCAGTTGTAGCTTCAGTTTATTTCTTGCCCTCATAAGTCGGGTCTGCACATTACTTTCTGAAATTCCGACAAGCTGAGCTATTTCCTTAACGCAATAACCTTCGTAGTAGTACAGATGAAGTACAACTCTGTACTTCTGCGGAAGCTTCATCACCTCGCTGAAAAGTTCAGTTTTATCAGACTCTATATACTCAGGCTCTTTTTCAAGCTCTTCAAATGAAGTAACGTTTCTTCGCCAAAACGATTTCCACATATTTTTACATTCATTTACTGCAACTCTTATAAGCCACTTTCTTATGTGTTCATCATCATTGAATTCAGTATCGGTTTTCAGAAGCTTTACAAAGGTATTCTGTACTGCGTCCTCGGCATCGTTTTTGTTTTTACAATAGCTGATTGCCGCTCGATAAACTATGTCGGTGTATTGTTCTGCAATACGTATATATTCAGAAGTTTCCATACATTCCCTCATTCTGGGATTTTCCTTGAAAGGACCTTTCAACTAATAAACAATATAAAAAGTTAAAATATCACAAATAATATTGAAAATTTAGAATAAAATCAATTATAAGTTAATTTCATATGTTCTGCAAGCGAAAAAATATTAAAAATATCCCCCTTACCGCTAAAAACAGCGATAAGGGGGGTCTGCACATATTTTTTATTTTGTGCTGATAAATAAGATCTTTTTATTTCATGCTGTTTTCGTATGACTCAATCATCTTTTTAACCATCTGTCCGCCTACGGAGCCTGCTTCTCTTGCAGAAATGTCGCCGTTATAGCCCTGCTTGAGGTTCACGCCTACTTCGTTTGCGCATTCCATCTTGAAACGCTCCATAGCTTCCTTTGCCTGAGGCACGTTAAGCTGATTCTTATTACTTGACATAATTTGTTTTCTCCTTTTTTCAAAACTTCTAAATTTATCTTTATATTTCAAGCGGCTGTTTGACTTCTCAATTTGTTGCCGCAATAGTATTGTTCACTTCAATTTTTAAAATATTATTTGTAATTTTTTCAAGTTTTTAAAAGGATTTATAAATTAATTCATGAAAAAAAGTAAATAAGATAATAAGCAAGTTGTTTTATGTATGAGCCGCCGAATTGTCACTCGGCGGCTTTTTTCACTTTCTTATTCAGCTGAAGTACGATGCGATTTTTCCGTTCATTTTAAGTCTTTCCTGTGAAAAATATTTTTCCTCGGTAAGTATTTTAATAATAAGTTCATGCTCAACTGCATATCGGAACAGTCATTTTGAAATTCTTTACTGAGGTTTAATCGTTATTTTTCTTTTTGCTGTAAGCATTAGCTCCAATCAATATACCGCTGCTGACAAAGAGAAGTGCAAGCCATAATGCGGTATGTCTGTTGTCACCTGTCTGAGGAGATGTGGATTTTGTCTGCTTTGCGGTATCGGGTGTTGAATTAACACTTATCCATTTTGCATATACTGTCGTATCTTCTGTGAATTGTGTTTTCGACGTGACTTTAACATTTTGAGCTGTATACCATCCGTCAAATTTATACCCTGTGTAAGTCGGCGTCGGAAGTTCGGCAATATAACCGTTCATATCCGTTTTTGTGCTTTTAACATCAACGCTTCCGCCGTTTGCATCGAATGTGACTGTAAACGGTACATTTTCTTCCGTTACTATCTCTCCTTGTCCTTCATCGACTTCATTATTTGACATTTCAGCCGGAATGACCATGATAAAACTTTCTACATATTTTTGATCAATATAATGCCAATATTGGTTGTAAGCGTCTTCGAAGTTAGCGATTAATGTATATTCATCGCTTATTTTGCCATAGGCTTCATATATTTTGCAGTAAACAGACCAGTATTCATACAATCCCCTCAAAGATTTCTGATACCAATAGTCAGTTTTTATATCATTGCTGACAAAGGTTACCGTTCCCGAATATTCTATTCCATCCGGAGGGGTCAAATTGCCCTCTTCCTCCGAGAAGAAAATATCATATAAGTTAATTATTTTGCTTGAGCCTGCCGGGTTATAGTCATCATAGATATACTTGTAATATTTGGAATCAAGTCCTTCATATACTTTACCTGTTTTGCTGTCTGTGTACTTATAAAATGGATACCAATGTTTATTTGTTTTTGTATCACCATCGTAAAGCTTAAAATCTTCTCTTCTTCCGGCAGTTTTGTAAGGTAAAAACTGCTTTGTTGTTTGTGTAAAAAGATACACTTCATGTCCCTTAACCTGATAGTGGCGAATATCATCATCTAAACGGGTGACACTCGCAGCATTTCCCAAATTCTGTATATCCTCGTTCAACTTACTCAGATCCTCAAGTGTTTGACGAAGCGTGCTTGCTGATTTTTCGCCATACGCTTCTTCATAAACCTCAATTCTTGCGTTCAATGATTGTCGCATCAAATCTGATGAGGTTACATAAAGGTTGATAAGCGAAGACCAGTAATTCTCACGCATTTCATAACCTTGATGCTCCCACTTGAAATGTCCGAGTGCATAATTGTTCATCAGCTCTATTGCGTTGCAGCTTCCGTCGTTAAGAAATATCGAAGATTTAAGTTTTTCTCCCCAAGCAAGAACCATTTTATCATATGATGACAAAGAACTCAAAGAACTTATATCGGAAGATGACTTTTCGGGAATGTCATAAGTTAAAATGTGCCTGCGGTTTGCTTCAATCTGCTCGTCTGTTTGTTCATCGGTGTTTTGCAATGCTCCCATATATATTTTGGTAACCGCATATAATGTTTTATCTCCGTTATAATACTCGTTGATATAATTCAACTGATTTTGATCTTTAACTATATCCGTTAATTGGTCAAGTTTTAATAATGTTGTCTGCTCTTGCCTATTCAGTTGATTGATAGCATCAAGTATTTCTTCGGTAGGGTCGGTTTCTTTTGTACCCATAAAAAGATTAAGAAACTGTTTGCCTACCCATACCCCTATTTTTTCATACTTTCCGGTTACCGGGAGAGAGGTTAATGCGGTGTTGATTAATTTGCAGGAAGTGGATACCCAATCACCGTTTTCGGCGGAGTATGATTTATAAAATTCTTCCGCACTTTGTTTAACATTTTCCGGTATTGTCGGTGGTATTAATGCTGAACTGTCGCTGGATAATTGTACTTCATCGTCTGTTGTTGCTAATGCTGTGATAGATGTGAGCGGTATAACCGCCATAACCATACACAACACAAGCAGTATGCTTAAAATACTTTTTTTCATTTAGCATGACCTCCGATTCAAATATTATTTTCTTTTTACCTTATAGGGAATTGCTCGAAACAATCGGGCAAATAAGGCTTGAAAGTATCAATCTGTCTGCTCGAACTGCGTGTCGAGGCACTCGACTTTTTTACTTTTCAATTGCACTAAATTCAAAATTAAACTGCATAGCAAGCGAATCAAACAGCTTTTGCATAATTAATTTTGAAATGCCTCTTATATCAAGCGAAAGAACAAAGGCGATTGTCTTGTCAATCTCCGCTTTCGGTAAATTATATGACCGAAGCGACATTGTGAGAAACTTTGTCAGCTTTTTTTCAAGTGTAAAATATTGGTCGCATTTTCTTGCCATAAATCCACGCATAATTCCCGCCGAACCAATTTCACACTCATAAAAATCGCTCTCGGTATAATCAGGATTATAGGGTAAAAAAATCTTATGCAGTTCTTTTGAGGTTTGTCTGTATATGTATTCGGCTGCCGCCTCATTTGAGTAAGCGGCGACATATACATCTCGCAAGTTTTCGTTAAGCTCGGTAAGTGTAAGATGTATTGAGGTTTCAACCGCATATACAAAAAGCGGATTTGCTTCCTGATTTCCGATGATTTGTGCCGTTTCAAACTGATTTGCGAACATGATTTCCGCAAGATCTAACAGAATACCGTCTTTATTGCCGAAAAAATTCTGAACAGACGAAACGGAAACTCCGGCTTCTTTGGTAATCTGCATAAGTGTTGTTGCGGTATAACCTTGTTCCAAAAACAAACGGACACAAGTTGCAAGAATAGTTTGTCTTGTGTTTATGCTTTTCTTTCTTGTGGGATAAGGTCGTTGAATTTGAGCCATATTACACCTCCTTGTTAACTTTTTGGTATCTTTACCAAAAATATATCAAATTAATCCGTCTTTGTCAATAGCAAATCGTAAAAAACAATTATAATTATTACGCATATTTTCATACATCAATTTTATTCATAACTATGCCCCTGATTTATTCTATACTTTTATTATAGATATTTTGAGGGAGTTTTCAAAATAAACAACGCTGTTTTCTAGTTAATTGAGCATAAAATAAGGTCGGGTATCCGTTGTGAATTACCCGACCTTTGTTCAATCAGATATTAAATTTCAGACAGATATTTACCTGCATTTCCCGTGTCCGAGAATCCGCCGACAAGGTATTTCTGAATAAGTGTAGCGTCTGTTATTGATATTGTTCCGTCACCGTTTACATCGGCAAGCTTTCTTGCTGTTTCATTCTCGGGCGTTGCAAGTCCTACGCAGAATTTCTGAATCAGCGTTGCGTCTGTTACTGTAATTTCGCCGTCCATATTGGCATCGCCGATAACTAAACTCGTTTTTTCAGCAGGCGTCATTGTAATCTCGGTTTTAACACCAAATATTTGAATGTCGTCAGGGTAGTCCTTTGTAAATGAAACTTCTTTCCCGTTGATTTTCAACTTCGTGTTTTGACCGAAATACCAGCCATCCTCGCTGCCTTCCGCAGTTGTTTTGAGATAAAGATTATAATTGTAGATTTTGTTTTTATCAAAGGCAGTTATATCCTTATCATCTCCATGGTGGTCATCATCGTTAAACCATTCGTCTGAACGCGTCCATTCGCCATCGGTTCTCCATTCTTCGAAGACCAGGACATACGGAGCGCCGTCGGGTGTTGTACCGGTGAATACAGGCTTGTCGCCGTCCATAAAGGTCAAGGTAGCGTTGTTGATTTCAACGACTTCGATTTCCTTTTGCGGAACATACTTTGTTGATGCCACCATGGTCAGATTGGTTGAAATCTGCAATGCGACACTTGTTTCACCGGAATGCGGATATTCAACAATATTACCGTTCACTGACAATTGGGTGTTTGGACCGAAAACATACCCTTGTGCTGCCGCTTCATCCGTCAGCTTCAGATAAAGCTGATAGGTATATTCTGTATTATTCTTAAAGGTAGAAATCAGTCCGTCGCACCAGCCTCGCTCAACATAAGCACTGTTCCAATAATCGGAGCTGCAAATGAATTCACCGTCTTCACCAAACCAGCCTTCATATTCGATGACATACGGAGCGCCGTCGGGTGTTGTACCGGTGAATACCGGCTTGTCGCCGTCCATAAAGGTCAAGGTAGCGTTGTTGATTTCAATGACTTCGATTTCCTTTTGCTCGACCGGCTTCATAAATTTTCCGGGGCCTATCATAAGGCTTTTTCCGTCCGGAATTACTTCGCTTTTGGCAGTGAAGTCTTCGCCGTTCAGCATTACAGAAAGAGCGTCTTTTGAGGCAAAGGTGTAGTTTTCATTTGCTTGTGCTATAATGCTGTAGGAATAGGTTTTGCCCTTTTCAAAGGCGGTAATCCTTTTATCCTCAGGAACACGGTTCATCTGCTGGGCATCGGAATACCAGTACTTAACAGGTTCTAAGCCGTTCTCGGTTTGAGCCCATTCCTCCCAATATTCATAGAAGGTATAAGCTTCGCTATCGACCTTTGTTGCTGTTTCTTTCGGTGCTTCGCCGACGGTGCAGGAGGTAGGAGCGTTGTAGATAACCACCTCTGTAATTTCTCTGACAGGTACTTCATCTGTAATTATGTCCGCATACGCAGGCATAAAAGTTTCCTTAAACAGGTTTAGCATTGACGGCTGAACAAGAATAAAAAGATCATGATGACATTCTTCAAATGCATCGGCAGACACATAGAAATAATCCTCGTTCTCGTCATAGTCCGTTCTCTCAAAGACTACCTCACAAAGCTGTGAGCATTGGTAAAATGCCTGTTCTCCGATGTATTCCGTCTGTGGGGGAAGTGTAACCGTTTCAAGTGAAGTGCAGTTCTCAAATGCATTACCATAAATTCTTTTTATCAAAGGCATTTCAATCGATTTGATTGAGGTGCAGTCGCAAAAAGCATTTCCTGAAATGCTCGTTACTCCCGTCATTTCAATATTTTCAAGTGAAGAACACCCACTGAATGCGGAGTAATCAATATCCTCTACAGATTCGGACAGTACAGCGCTTTTCAGATTTACACAATCTCTGAACAAATATGAATCAACGGTTGTAACATCGCCGCCGACATAAAGTGATTTAACCTTTGCTATGCATTCATAATCGGTATCAAAACAGAGATCTATCCAACCCTGAACACCCTTATCGGTTATAATTGTCAGTTCTCCTGTTTCTTCATCAAAACGGAAACCGTTAGCTTCAAGCTCTTCGTCACTTTCCTCTGCCCACTTTGCATACAACTGAATGTCATAACCGCCGGTGTTATTCATCCAGTCATAATTGCTTGTATCCTCAATTAAGCTGTTATAAAGAGCAGACGGTTTATAGCACCAGCCTAAAAAGGTGTAGCCCTCACGCTCGGGAACATAATCGCCGATATCAAAAAAGCTTTCGCTTTCCGTATCAAGCTCATATATAGCAGATTCCTCGCCGTCTATCGTTCCGCCTCGGGGATTAAAGGTAACTGTATAGCCGTCATCAAAAACAGGGAACAGAGTTTCATCACCGAAATTGTAGGATGCATTCGCTAAGTTATTCTCCCAGTCAAAGGACAGTACTGTTGTATCACCGACCTTTTCCTGATCTGCAAAGTACATTCCGCCATCCCATTTATCAAAGTGACAACCCGGTCGAACTAAATTAGGCAAAACAAGCGTCTGACTCTCACGCTGAATGTAGTAACAGTCAGGCAGTCCTTCCTCTTCGCCCTCAAGCAAGTCTTTATAGGAAATTGTATAATAAGGCTCGAAAAATTTTATTGTGCAGTCACTTTTATGCGTTGAAGCCGCCTCAACTATGGGCGTCTTACCGTATTCTCCACCGTATAATACACCCTCACTTTTCGTAGAGTTTGTTCTCACCTGCTGAAGAACGATAGGCGTACTTGTGTTATTAACATAGCCGACTGTCACCATTGTTTCTTCCTTCAGAGCTTCCTGTAATGCCTGCTCCAGCTCTTCCCGAAGCTCCGGGTCCTCACACTCCTCATACTGCTCCAGCGCACCTATTAAATCGCCCCTCTCATAGGCCATTTTAATTACATTATAAGTATCATTTATTTCCTCAATCCCAGAAACATCAGCCGTGTTTCTCACTAATTTGGAGATCGTCCGCACATCACCCAGTTCAAGCGACGCATTATACAGCCAGGGATTAGTAACGTCCTGACCGTAATAACCAACGGTATGAAAAACATCATATTGCGGCTCAATACGGAAACTTTCACCCGGCATAATAAGCTCTTTGGAAATATCGTAGTTGTTGCTTGAACTCAAAGTGTGATATGAGCCTGCTGCGACAATTGAGTTGTCTTCAACCTGTGCTGCATTAACCAATGCAGAAGAACTTAACGGTAGTGCCGACGCAGTAAAACACAATGCAAGAGAGGTTGCAAGAATGCGGTTTCTTAATTTTTTCTTATTCATATGTTTTCCTCCTTAAAATATTTTTACTAAATCAGCAATAAAAATTGCTTTCTTACTGTAATTATTATACAATATCAATAGATAAAATGTTGCATTATTTCCGATGTGTCATTGTCCAAATTGGAAATTACAGCCTTTTTACACATAATTGAAGTATAATTATGCTGTATTTATGACGAATTTGCGGAGGGAAAATCAATGAAATTCAATGAAAAGCTGAATGAATATATAGAAATTCTGGATTGTACGGCAAAGGAGCTTAGCCGATGCTCGGGTATCTCAACGACTACGATAAGCCGTTACAGAAACGGTGAGCGTGTACCGGAAATTAATTCCGATGCTTTAAATCAGCTTTGCAGTGCTATTGCTCAAACAGCAAAGCAAAAGCAGATAACAGAAATCACCCATGATTCCATAAGGGAGAACTTTTTGAATTGCTCCGACATTGTTACAATTAACAAGGAGAATTTAAGGCAGAATTTCAACACTCTGATTTCTGTTCTGAACATAAATATCAGCAAGCTTTGCCGTGATACAAATTATGACGTTTCAACTGTTTTCCGATTCAGAAACGGCTCTCGTCAGCCGTCAGACCCGATAAAATTTGCAGACAGTATTGCCGCTTATGTTTCAAAGAAAATGGAAAGCACATCGGAAAAAGCGTCTGTTGCAGAGCTTATCGGCTGTACTCCCGAGGCTCTTTCAGGCAGTTCCGAGTGCTATGAAAAAGTCAGGGACTGGCTAATCGGAGAACACGAAAAGCACGAGGACAATGTATCGCAATTCCTTGAAAAGCTGAATGCTTTTGATTTGAACGAATATATCAAAGCAATCCGTTTTGACGAATTAAAGGTGCCGTCTGTTCCGTTTCAGTTGCCGACATCAAAAACCTACACAGGCATAAAGGAAATGATGGAAAGCGAGCTTGACTTTTTAAAAGCAACCGTTTTATCAAAGTCAACGGAATCCGTGATTATGTATAGCGATATGCCGATGGAGGAAATGTCAAAGGATCCCGAATTTCCGAAAAAGTGGATGTTCGGTATGGCTATGATGCTGAAAAAGGGACTGCATCTGAATATGATACATAACATTGACCGACCGTTCAACGAAATGATGCTGGGGCTTGAAAGCTGGATTCCGATGTATATGACGGGACAGGTTTCACCGTATTATCTGAAAAATGTTCATAATAATGTCTTTCTGCATTTTTTAAAGGTGTCGGGAACAGCGGCGCTGTCGGGCGAGGCAATTGTCGGCTGTCACAGTGACGGGCGGTATTATCTGACAAAAAATAAAAGCGAGGTTGCCTATTACAGAAAACGAGCCGAGGCTCTGCTGAACAATGCACATCCGCTTATGGATATTTACCGCAAGGAAAATTCGGGAGCATTAAATGCATTCCTGCTGGCTGATTCGCATATTTCGGGCAAGAGGAGAAATATTCTGTCCTCACTTCCGATTTACACTATGGAAGAAGATTACCTTAAGCGGCTTTTGGATAAACATTCCCTTTCGGAAACTGACAGGCAAAGTATATTATCATATGCCGAGTTTCAAAGGAATACGGCACAGGAAATTCTGAAAAGTAACGTCATAGAGGACGAAATTCCGACTCTTTCCGAGGAAGAATTCAGGCAATACCCTATGTTGCTTTCTCTGTCGGGAATGTTCTTTGAAAATGACATTGTTTATACATATGACGATTACCTCGAGCATCTGAAACAGACGGAGCGGTATGCAGAGCATAATAAAAACTACATTTTCAAACAAACCTCTGCTCATACATTCCGCAATCTGCAAATTATTATGCACGAGGGAAAATGGGCGATGATTTCTAAAGGAAAATCCCCTGCAATCCATTTTGTAATTCATCACCCAAAACTCAGAAAGGCAATAGAAAACTTCATTCCGCCTGTGACGGACGTTAATTGTTAAAATAAAGGTCGGGTATCCGTTGTGAATTACCCGACCTTAAATTTTTATTTTATTTTCAATTATCATTCATTTTACAAATCCTTACCTATTCTGACATTCGTTTTTCGTTGTGATTTAATCTTAAAGTAATTTGTGTTTGTGGAAGTTTTTTATTAGTCAAACAATGATTTAAACCATTCTGTCCACTGAACAATGAATGTTCCCATTATCTTTTCCTCCTTTCGTTTGTTTCTTTATTGTGTCTTTATCTTATCATACTGACTGTGACAAGATACGGACAGATTTTTGTAATTTTTAAAAGTTTTTTATTTTTTACTTTTATCAGTCAATTACATCTGCATAACATAATCTGATAAAGAAATCAATAATAGACTGCA
>CACXFS010000042.1 GCA_902766885.1 uncultured Ruminococcus sp.
ATGATGGGTCACCGTGGCTGCCGTCTTGCAGTAACATATCCTGAAATTGCAAAGATGCAGACAAAGGCTGTTATCCGTGCAGCTATCGAAGTTCAGAAGGCTCATCCCGACTGGAACGTTAAGCCTGAAATTATGATTCCGCTCGTATGCGAAGTTAAAGAGCTTAAGTTCGTTAAGAAGGTTGTTGTTGAAACAGCTGACGCTGAAATCGCTGCTGCAGGCGTTGACCTCAAGTACGAAGTAGGTACAATGATTGAGATTCCCCGTGCTGCTCTTACAGCTGACGAAATCGCTACAGAGGCTGACTTCTTCTGCTTCGGTACAAACGACCTTACACAGATGACATTCGGCTTCTCAAGAGATGACGCAGGTAAGTTCTTGAACGCTTACTACGATACAAAGATTTTCGAAAACGATCCGTTTGCAAAGCTCGACCAGACAGGCGTAGGCAAGCTTATGGAAACAGCTATCAAGCTCGGCAAGCCCGTTAACCCCAACCTCCACATTGGTATCTGCGGCGAGCACGGCGGCGACCCGTCTTCAGTAGAATTCTGCCACAAGATTGGTCTTGACTATGTATCATGCTCACCCTTCCGTGTGCCGATTGCACGTCTTGCTGCTGCACAGGCTGCTGTTAACAACAAGTAATTTTCGATTTTCGAAATAACTTAATATAGCAAAACAAAAGGCTGCTCATTACGGGCAGCCTTTTTACATATTTTATTCTGTTTCAGTGCGTTTGTATGGTTTCTTTTCGTCTGTCAAGCCTGCGAGGAAGTCCATACTTGTGTCGAGTGCAAGGGCGATTTTTCTGCATTGTTCAAATGTGTAATATCGTTTTCCATTTTCGATTTTTGAATAATCGCTTTGGTCAATGCCCGTCAGCATCTGCATCTTAATCTGGGTATAGCCCCTTTCTTTGCGCAATTCTTTCAGTCTTTCATTAAAATTCATATCAATCACCATATTAATTATGGCAATATGACCTATTGATTTTAGGGATAAATT
Organism: uncultured Ruminococcus sp.; assembly: GCA_902766885.1. Taxonomy (GTDB): domain Bacteria; phylum Bacillota; class Clostridia; order Oscillospirales; family Acutalibacteraceae; genus Ruminococcoides. The sequence continues at coordinate 1,009 of CACXFS010000042.1, forward strand.
GACCTATAATTATAGACGAGGTGAAAGAAATGGATTTATTAAAGGACATAATTTATGATAAAATTGAAAAAAATAAAATTACTGTTACCATATCGGGAAAGAATGCTGATATTGACAGAATAGTAGAAAGCACCTGTTACAAGGCATTAAATGAAATAAAATCTATAATTGAGAATGACGCATTAACAGACGAAGAATGCTTTTTGAAGATTGAAGAATTTATAAGAGTATTTGAACGTTTGGGTAGTAATTGCGGAAACAGGCACGACTTTTCCTAAATATTCTTTTTAATCGTATCAAGAGCACCCTTTTCAATTCTGCTGACCTGCGCCTGCGAAATGCCTATTTCGCTTGCAACCTCCATCTGTGTTTTTCCTTGGAAAAATCGCAGGGTGAGTATGCGTTTTTCCCTGTCGGAAAGGTTCTTGATTGCCTCCTTAACGGCAATTTCTTCAAGCCACGTTGAATCGTCATTCTTGTCGCCAATCTGATCCATAACATAAATCGTGTCGTTGCCGTCGGAAAATACAGGCTCATAAAGTGAAACAGGCTCGACAATTGCTTCAAGCGCAAGCACTACTGTTTCTTTCGGAACTTCCATAATCTTTGCAATTTCCTCAACGGTAGGCTCACGGTTGTTCTTATTAGTCAGCTCCTCCTTAATCTGCATTGCTTTGTAGGCAGTATCTCGCATTGAGCGTGAAACTCTGACGGAATTGTTGTCACGCAGATAACGGCGGATTTCACCGATAATCATCGGGACGCCGTATGTGCTGAATCGCACGTCAAGGCTGGGGTCGAAGTTGTCAATAGCCTTGATAAGTCCGATTACGCCCACCTGAAACAAATCGTCGGGATTTTCGCCTCTGTTTGTGAAACGCTGAATAACAGACAGTACAAGACGCAGGTTGCCGTTAATCATCTTTTCTCTGGCGGCTTTTCGCTCGGATTCGGTGCCGTTTTTAATTTTAAAAAGCAGTTCTCTTTTTTCACTCTCTTTAAGTAATTTTAATTGCGAGGTGTTCACTCCGCATATTTCGACTTTTCCGTACTGCACAACATAACCCCCGTTTAATTTACTGAGATTATTATTGACGGAAAATTACTTTTTATTCTGTTTCAGGCAAAACAAAACCCCTCCGTTCGGAGGGGTGAAAACTTTAAAAATTCAAATTTATACGGGAATAATTGCGTTGAAAACGAGTACCGAGCATACTCCGCAGACAAAGCCGAGCAGAACTCCGCACACAACGTCGGTAAGGTAGTGCACACGCAGATAAATTCTTGAAAAGCCTATCAGCGCCGCAAGCAGTAAAATCGGCAGAAATGTTATCAGTCTGCACCTTAAAAGAACAACTCCCACAACGGCAAAGGATGCTGTTGTGTGTCCCGACGGGAACGAGTAAAACTTCGGTCTGTTTATAAGCTGTTCGTCGTCGCCCAAACTGTGACAGGGGCGAACACGCTTTACAATGTGCTTAAGAATAATCTCGCCCATAAGGTGAGCAAGCGCAAGTCCGAAAACAATGTTGAGTCCTGTCAGCCGCCAATCGGGGCGAACGAGGAACGGTATACAGATAGCCCACCAGACAAGACCGAGGTTGCCTGCACGGGACGCAAAAATCATTATTTTATTGAGCGCAGGCTTATGAATTCTGCCGATGCGTTCAAGAACTCTGTTGTCAATGTTCTGAATTCTGCCAAACATAAACACAACTCCCATTTTATTCTGCCTTGAATTCTATATGACATAAAGACAAACTTTCACAATTCACATTAGTGTCTATATTATAGCATACGAAAATTGATTTGAACAGATATTTTTGAAAATTTATCTGTTTTTTACATTTACAAGATGTGCAATTGACGGAATTGTAGCACCTTGACCGCATGTTGTGGGGCTCATTAGTGCGCCCGTAGCCATAAATAAAATATTGTTGTAAATTCCCTGACTCAAATCACTTAGAATTTTTGAGCAGAAAACCGACGCCGCACAGCCACAGCCCGAGCCGCCTGCGTGAACGTCCTGCTTATCTCTGTCAAAAATCATCAGTCCGCAGTCGTTGTGCCTGTTGCGTATGTCAATATCTTCAAGTAAAAGCAAATCGTAAAGCGATTTACTGCCGACTTCTCCTAAGTCGCCAGTTAAAATAAGGTCGTAGTCACGTGGTGAAGTGCCCGTATCGTCAAAATAGTTTTTCAGAGTCTGAGCCGCCGCAGGAGCCATAGCCGCTCCCATATTGTTTGCGTCCTTAACGCCGAGGTCAACGATTCTGCCAACGGTTGCCCTTGCAACGCACGGACCTTTTTTAGCGTTTTTTAGAACGCAGCTTCCCGAGCCCGTCACCGTCCATTGTGCGGTAGGAGTTCGCACTCCGCCGTATTCGAGCGGAAATCTGTACTGCCTTTCCGCAGAGCAGAAATGCGACGAGGTTACGCACATAGCCGTATTTGCCGCACCGCTTTCCACAAATACGGACGCCATAATAAGTCCCTGAGCCATAGTTGAGCATGCGCCGTACTGACCGAGATAGGGAATATCAAAGTCAATCAGACCGTAGCTTGAGCCAACGCACTGATTGAGCAAATCGCCTGCGAAAATGCAGTCAACCTCATCAGCCTTTATCTTTGCCTTTGTAAGCGCCGCAGTTACCGCCTCGGACTGAAAACGGCTTTCAGCCTGCTCATATGTGTCAAGTCCGTCGTAGCTGTCGTAAATTATCTTGTCAAAAGCCTTGCCGAGAGGTCCCTGCGATTCAAACTTACCTGCAACAGAGGCAAAGCCGACGATTGAGGGCATTTCTTCAAATCCTATTGTATGTCCGCCGATTCTTCTTATCATACAAAAACTCCCTTCCGCTTTTATTATCTGCGAAAGGGAGTCTTTTATTAAATAAATTTTTTGATTAGTTGTTGTTGCTTGTTTCCGGCTGCTCGGTAGGAGCAGGCTCCGGCTCTGTTGGAGGTGCAGGCGGTTCAGTCGGTGCTTCGGTAGGTGCCGGAGTAGGCTTTGGCTTTGACGATGATGAACTGCTCTGCGGTTTACTGCTTGATGAAGAACTGCTGCTGTTGCTGCTTGATGAGCTATGCGAGCTTTCGCTGTTGCTGCTTTCAGGCTTTGTGGTTTCATTTATGTTGTCAACATTTGTGTTCTTTGCGTTGCTGTCGTTGTCAGCCTCAATGAAAACATAGCCGTGGTCACTGTCATATGTAGAAGAACCGAGAGACTCACGGTCAACTTCTTTACCGTCTTTATAGTAAACTCTCCATGCTTTTACTGTGTAGCTCGAACCGCCCTTGTCAGTCATTTCGTTGTGGGTTTTGATTTCGTCATAGGACGAATCCTTTACACCCCAGATTGAAACATAAAGTGTACGGTCAACAAGTTTACACTCCATAAACATCTGATATTCAGTCGGGTTTGAAAGCTTTAAGTCAAGTCGTGGATAGTCGATTGTAGCGTCAAGTCCTGTCGGAACATAAGAGGACGCCCACTTGTGGCAGTAGCGTTCCTCAACGTCCATGTTTGCTCTGATTGCGGCATTGTAGATTGTGGAGCTTGACTGGCAGATTCCTCCGCCGATTCCGCTGGTGAGCTCACCGTTTGCAATAACTCCTGCGGATTTATATCCGTTTGATTCAAGGTTTGAGTCGCCTGTGCATTTGTTGAATGACCATGTAGCACCGGGCTCAATAACCGAGCCGTTGCAGGCTGCAAGCGAAACTCTCATATTCTCAGTACCGTTTTCAGAGTTTGTGGAAACAGTTTCATAGGAAGAAAGCTTTTTAATATTTTTCTTTAAATCGTCAACGTTTATTTTTGCGTCAACGGTTTCTACATCGGCAATAATTCTGCTTTCGGCAGCACCCTGAGAAACAGCGGTTTTAAGCTGGTCGGTTAAATCCTCAGCGTTGAGCTTTCTGCCTTTTTCGGATTCGGCATACTCAAAACGCTTGTTGGAGTACGGAGTGAACTTTGAAACATAGGCATTCTTTGCGTCACGGTTGGTAGCCTCCTCTATCTTCTTGGTGTTCTTTTCGATAGAGTCAACCGTTACCGTAGCCGTGATTTCATATGTTTTACTCTCTGAGGTGTTGTTGCCCGACGGATTGAGAGCGTCATTTTTTACATTGCTTAAGACAGTATCTATGTCAAATGTGTAATCAAAGTCGGACTGAGTAAGCGTTGTAACGTCGCCGTCAGCGTCAACGGAAATTGAAATAGGCTTAATAAAGCTTTCCTCTTTTGATTCAAGCAGTTTTTTAGCTTCCTCCATAGTTTTGCCCGAAATTGAAATACCCGAAACTACAGTGCCGTCTTTAAATACAAACTCGTTGTTATCAACAGCAGGATTTGAGAATACTCCGCTCTGAAACAGGCAAAAGCCCGTTACACCGAGTGCAACGACTACTGCAGCGGCAACGGAAGAAATTATTATAATCTTTTTCTTATTATTGTTATTTTTCTTATTTGGATTTTTTCCTGACTTTGTCGAATGTTGTCCCTTGCTTGATTGTGTAGGCGCAGCCTTGCCGCTTGAAATATCAACAAGACCTTCATCTAAAACAATATAATCGTCATAGGAATTTTTACTCAAATATCTCACCTCTGAAATATATGCAAATATTGTTTAAAAAATTTAGCATTTGGTTACAGAATACATTGTACTATAAAGTACCGTAAAAATAAAGTGGTAAAATACAAATATTAAAAAATTTTTTTAGCAATTTTTTGTTTAATATAAAAACAAAGCCTTTTATTGTAAAGCTGTAATTTACATTAACAGCAATAAGAAAAACAGCATTTATCGCACTTTACGGAAATTAATGCTGAAATATGCAGAAAACAGATGCATAATATAAGGCAAAAAACTGCCTTTAAACAAAGTGAAAATAACGGTTGAAATTACTGTAAAATATCAGTATAATAAGTATATATTGGCTGAATTTATCAGAAAATCAGGGTGCTGTTATTTTGCCCTAAGTTTTTGGAGAAATAATATGAAAATTCTTATATTTACCGCATCAACGGGCGGCGGTCACAAGCGTGCTGCTGCTGCGCTTGAAACAAAAATAAAGTCGTTAAGTCCCGACACGGAAGTCAGGGTTGTCGACGCAATGAAGGCAATCGGCAAAGTGTATGATAAGACAATTTGCGGCGGTTATCATTTTATGGCTACCAAAATTCCGAAGGTTTACGGAGAATGCTATAAAATTACCGACAGAAAAAATCTGATGTATAAGGCTGTAATGCGCTCAAATACGATGATGTCGAACAAGCTGCTTGAAACAATAAACGAGTTTTTGCCCGATATAGTTATCATCTGTCATCCGTTTGTCACAACGATGATTTCAAAACTTCGCCGTCAGGGTAAGATTGACGTAAAAGCAATCAGCATAATAACCGACTATGACGCTCACCGTACATATATTGTTCCGAAGATAGAAGCATATGTGCTTGCAGAGCCGCAGATGGCAAAAAAGCTGATTGATGAATACGGTGTTGACGAAAGCATAATCTATCCGCTCGGAATCCCGATTTTTGACAGCTTTACAGAGCCGTTTGACAAGGAAGAAATCTGCAAACGAGAGGGACTTGACCCGAATGTTCCGACAGTTCTCCTTATGGCAGGCTCGTTTGGTGTTACAAGCGTTCTGGAGTTTTATAAAAACCTTGCCGAAAAAGGGAAAAATATGCAGTTTATCGTAATCACGGGACGCAACATAAAGCTTTTCGGTCATCTTGAAAAACTGATTGATGAAATGGGTATGCAGGACAACACAAAGCTGCTTTACTTTGTAAAGAACGTTCAGGATTATATGCATATTTCCGACTTGATTGTTACAAAGCCGGGCGGACTTACCGTTACCGAAAGCCTTGCCTGCACACTGCCGATGGCTATTTACAGCGCTTTCCCCGGTCAGGAGCGTGATAACGCAGACTTTCTTGTTAAGCAGAATGCTGCGGTGTTACTTGACAAGAAAAACGGTGCAGACCAGATTATCGAGCTTTTAAATTCCCCCGAAAAGCTTGATGAAATGAAGAAAAAATGCAGTGAGCTTTCAATAGCTGGCTCTGCGGAAAATATATTCAGACTTGCACAGAAGCTTTGTGCAGAGGACTGATAAATTTTACCCATTGAAAGGAAACAAAACAATGAAAAAAGCAATTGCCCTGTTGATGTGTCTTGCTTTGGCAGTATGCACGCTGTGTGCCTGCGGTGACACGACGGAATTTTCGAACGGAGAAAAGCTGTCAAAGGACTACACAAGGAGCACCGACCCCGACGAAAGCTACAACTATAATGACGGCGCAACCTCTGCACCAATGTCATACAACGTGTATGCAAGCTCAATTTCAAACTTTGAGTTAAGATTGTTCCGCAATTATTATTCGCAGAAGTCCGACAAAACAAAGTCGTCGGTGTTTGCACCTGCCGCAACGGCGCTTCAGCTCTCGCTGATTGCAAACGGCGCTACGGGTGATACTCAGGACGAAATAAAGCAGGCGCTCGGTAAGGATTTGACAATTGAAAATATAAATCAGTGTTCGTCATACTTCAAAAGCCGTATGGAGGCTGTAAGCAAAACGGGCAGCGGAGAAGTTGATGAGCTTTCGGGCAAGAAAACGGAGGAAAGCACAAGCGAGTACGTGCGCTTTGGACTGAACTTTTTCTTTAATGATATTTCCGACGTAAAAACAAGCTTTTTGCAGACCAACGCAAGCTACTTCGGTAATAATGTGTACCGCTTTTTGTTCTCAGACAAAAACGCTGTTGCAAAGGTAAACAAGAGTCTTTCTGATTTTACTTCAAACGATTTGTTTGAGAGTCTGAATGAAAAAGACAGCCTGTTTTTGGTAAACGCCTGCGATATGAGTGACTTGTGGCTTGATAATTACAGCAAAAGCGACATTGAAAAGGGAACGTTCAAGTCAAGTAGCGGGGATAAAAGCGTAAACTTTATGACCTCTAACGAATCGCTTATCAAGACCAAAAAGGCTCAGGGAATCATAAAGTACACAAGCAAAAATCCCCTTAAACTGATGATTGTTATGCCGAATGAGGGCGTGTCGCTTGAGGATTACGTTTCAGATTTCAATTATACTGAATTTTCCGACCTTCTTGACAGCGTTGACATTACCAAGAAGGTTACGGCGCAGATTCCCGAATTTTCAATAGATTCAGAGGAAAAGCCCCAGCCGCTTTCGGACGCTCTTACAGACAGCGGATTGTATACGCTGTTTACCGACGACGCATTGTTCAAGAACATTACGCATACTGATAATTTTAAGCTCAATGAGATTTACGAAGTAACTCCCGAAATCACCGTTAACGCTTCGGGTATCAACAGCGATTCAAAAATTGTTGAAAAGCGTGTTAAGGAGCTTGAAAAAACCGACGAAACAATTAAATTTGACCGTCCGTTTATCTTCCTGCTGATTGACAACGAAAGCAGTATTCCCGTATATATCGGAACGGTTGACAATATCTGATAAAATTAAAAAGCTCGGACTTCCGCATTTGCACTTGTCCGAGCTTTTGTTGTTTTTTAGGTTTGTATAAACGATAATTTAGCGCAACGTTGACGTAGGGACACGGCGTGCCGTGTCCCTACGTCTGTAACTGAAACGTCTGGATTATATCTGTAGGGGACGGCTTCCCAGACGTCCCGAAACGTTACCTATATATTAATTTAAAATTCAGGCATCCGTTTTATCCATACAATCCGATTTTTCCACTCGATTTGCCCGTCGAGGCACCCGACAAATTATGGTTTACTTATTCTTTTTATACGCTTGTTTAAACGGCACAACCTCGCCGTTTTTTTCTTTAACGCTCACATTGTCAAGAGTTTTGTCAAACTGTGTGCGGATTTCACCGAGATAGATTTTATACAGCTTTTTCTGTTCAGCCTGTTCTTCGGGAGTCAGCCCTTGTTCACGCTTTTTCTTTGCAAGCTCGTTAATCCTGTTAAGCAAATTCTTATCCATATCAATACCTCGCTTTTATTTGTATAATCATATCACAAAATAAATAATATTGCAATAAATTCAATTTTGTATATTGCGTGAGTCTTTTTTTGATATATAATAGAATAAGTGAAAAATAACGGACGGTGGATTATGGAAAATTTCAGCTTGCTTCATCCGCAAAATTCAGATGCAGTTTACCGCACCCTTACAAAAGAGGCGGTAAACGATTTATCGGTGGATTTCCTCTGCGATGCGCTTACCGAGGACGCATACGAGCGCAACAGCATAAAACAGCTTTTAACTCAGATTACCGATGATGAGGAGGTAATAAAGTACCGCTGCGACGTGTTTGACGACTTTCTGCATTTTCTGAAACTGCGGGAGGATTTGACATCACTGCTTACAAAGCTTGCTGATTTGAGGGAGATTGAGCGCTTTCAGAAGGACTCTGAGGCGTCGTCGCTCTGGCAGCTTATCAACAGACTGCGTGAGATAGGCGGCTACGTTGACTGCATTACGCAGATTAAAACAACGCTGGAATCAATTGATGTTAAGTCGCAGGGACTTTTAGCGCTCAAAGAGAACGTGACGTCAATCTACAATGACAGTGGATTTCCCGACTTGAAAAAGGATATTGAGGACACGCTTGCAAAGGCGCAAAAGCTGAGGAGCATAACGCTGGGCGTAAACCTTGACGCACTTCTGCGCCCGAAAACAGTCGGTGTAATTTCGCTCAACGACAAGCCTTTTACCGACAGCGGAATTCTCAAACGCTTTACGAATTTTGCAAACAGGAACAGTGAGCTTCACCACGGCAACGACGTTTCGGGATTTATCAGCTTTCACCCTGCAAATCCGAGCACAACTTCTTTTGGTATCGGCAAGTTTGTAACGGGTGCACAGCAGGATGTGAATCAGACCTTTACTTCTGAGCTCACGGGAGCAGACCCGCTTTCCGACGCTCTTAAAAAGGTAGTAACCGACATTCTGCGCCGTACCGTAAACGACATAAAGTCAACGCTTGACAAGTACATAAACATCAACGGCTATTCCTTTGTTGCGCTGATGCCCGAAATTATTTTTTACATTCGTTTTGCCGAGCTTTGCGACAAGATTATGCAGAAAAATCTTCCTCTCTGCAAGGCGCAGATTGCACCGAAAGAGGAAAGAAACTGCAATATTGAAAATCTTTACAATATAAAGCTTGCTATTAAAAATGTCGAGGGCGATAATATAGATATCGTCACAAACGAATTTGTGTTTGATGACGAAAAGAGGATTTACATTCTCACAGGTCCCAACAGAGGCGGTAAAACTACGATTACTCAGGCAGTCGGTCTTGCTTTTCTGCTTGCGCAGAACGGAATTTACGTTCCTGCCTCATCGATGACTTTCAGTCCGTGCGACAATATTTTCACCCATTTCCCTGCCGATGAAAACGACACCGTAGATTTAGGCAGACTGGGCGAGGAAAGCAAAAGACTTTCAGAAATATTTGAAAGTGCCTCACGCTACAGCCTGCTTCTTCTCAACGAAAGTCTTGCAACTACGAATGTTGCAGAGGGGCTGTATATTGCAAAAGACGTTGTAAAGGCTATGCGCTACCTCGGCACAAGGGCGGTTTTCAATACGCATATGCACGATCTGGCAAGAAACCTTGATAAGGTAAACAGCGAGGTTGAGGGTGACAGCAGGATTGAAAGTATGGTAACGGGAGTTGAAAACGGCAACCGTTCGTTCAAAGTGTTTATCGCACCTCCGCAGGGCGTAAGCTACGCAAGAGATATTGCGGAAAAATACGGCGTGACCTTTGAGAAGATTAAGAGTGAGATTGACAACAAGTCGAAAAACTGACGTATTGACTAAACCATACGATTATTACCAAACTAAAATACTTGAAAAAATTTTAATATATTGTATAATAGAAATGTTATGATAATTATTCGTACAATTCGTACACGGAGGTAAACAATTATGGCAGAGAAAAAGAAGATGGTAGAGGCCATTACAAGCAGAGATGAGGATTTTGCAAAATGGTATACCGACATTGTAAAAAAGGCGGAGCTTGTTGATTACTCAAACGTCAAGGGATGTATGGTAATCAGACCTTACGGCTATGCAATCTGGGAAAATATACAGGCTGACCTTGACCGCAGATTTAAGGAAACAGGTCACGAAAATGTCTATATGCCAATGTTTATCCCCGAAAGCCTGCTTCAGAAGGAAAAAGACCACGTTGAGGGCTTTGCTCCCGAATGTGCGTGGGTAACAATCGGAGGACAGGAAAAGCTTACCGAGCGCCTTTGTGTTCGCCCGACTTCCGAAACGCTTTTCTGCGAGCATTACAAGAAGATAATCAATACATACCGTGATTTGCCCAAGCTCTACAATCAGTGGTGCAGTGTTGTAAGATGGGAAAAGACAACACGTCCGTTTTTGCGCACTTCCGAGTTCTTGTGGCAGGAAGGTCACACAATGCACGAAACCGAACAGGAGGCAAGAGAAGAAACACTGCGTATGCTCCACGTTTATGAGAGCTTTTACAGAGAAACCCTTGCAATTCCTGCGGTAATCGGCAGAAAGACCGAAAAGGAGAAGTTTGCAGGTGCAGAGGAAACCTATACAATTGAGCCGATGATGCACAACGGCGTTGCTTTGCAGGGCGGTACTTCGCACTACTTCGGCGACGGCTTTGCAAAGAGCTTCGGCATAACATACACAGGTAAGGACAATAAGCTGCATTATCCGCACCAGACCTCATGGGGCGTATCAACGAGAATGATTGGTGCAATAATAATGGTGCACGGCGACGACGACGGACTTGTGCTTCCTCCGAAGATTTCCCCGATTCAGGTAGCCGTAATTCCTGTTGCACAGCACAAAGAGGGTGTGCTTGAAAAGGCAAATGAGCTTAAAGCAGAGCTTGCAAAGAAGTACAGAGTTAAGCTTGACGATTCCGACCACGCTCCAGGCTGGAAGTTTGCCGAGTACGAGATGAAGGGCGTGCCCGTAAGAGTTGAAATCGGTCCGAAGGATATTGAGAAAAACCAGTGTGTAGTCGTAAGACGTGACACAAGAGAAAAGGCTTTTGTTCCGCTTTCGGAGCTTTCAGCGTTTGTTGAAAAGCTTATGGAGGATATCCACAACGCTATGTATGAGCGTGCGCTCAAAAATACGCAGGAAAAGACATTTACAGCTACAAGCTACGATGAGTTTATCGACATTTCAAAGAACCACCCCGGCTTTATCAAGGCTATGTGGTGCGGCGACAGCGAGTGCGAGGAAAAGCTCAAAGAGGTTACTGGCGGCGTAAAGAGCAGATGTATCCCGTTTGAGGAAGAACACCTTGCAGATACCTGCGTATGCTGCGGCAAGCCTGCTAAGCATATGGTATATTGGGGCAAACAATACTGATTAAATTCGTAGGGACAGCGTGCCGTGTCCTGACAAGTAAGATGCATTTATAAAAGGTGGTGAGAAAATGCCTATCAAGGTTCAGAGTAATCTTCCGGCTATCAAGGTGCTTGAATCGGAAAACATCTTTGTTATGCCGAACGAGGTCGCATTAAGGCAGGACATCCGTCCTCTAAAAATTTTGATTTTAAACCTAATGCCTACAAAAATTGAAACCGAAACTCAGCTTTTAAGACTTCTGGGCAACAGTCCGTTGCAGGTTGATATTGAGCTTTTGCAGATGGCTTCGCATACCTCGAAGAACACCTCGCCTCATCATCTGACAACCTTTTACAAGACGTTTCAGCAGGTTAAAAACGAGAGCTTTGACGGTATGATTATCACCGGAGCGCCCGTTGAACAGCTTGAATTTGAAGACGTTGACTACTGGGACGAGCTTTGCGAGATTATGGAATGGTCAAAGCACAACGTCTATTCAACATTTCATATTTGCTGGGGAGCGCAGGCAGGACTATATTTCCACTACGGAATAAAAAAACATCAGTTACCCGAAAAGCTGAGCGGTATTTATTCTCATAAAATTCTCAATCCGCATCATCCGCTTATGCGTGGTTTTGACGATACGTTCTGTATTCCTCATTCACGCTATACGGGCGTTGACGAGAAGGAAATTAAGAGGCATTACGAGCTTGAAACTCTTGCCGTTTCCGACAGGGCGGGAGTTGCCGTTGTGTGCAGTAAAACAGGCAGACAGGTTTTTGTTACAGGTCACGCAGAGTACGACAGGGAAACGCTTGCGAACGAGTATTTCCGTGATAAGAACAAGGGAATCAATCCGCAGATTCCGTATAATTATTTCCCCGATGATGATGCGTCAAAAACTCCGCCTATGGTGTGGAGAAGCAACGCAACCTTGCTTTACACAAACTGGCTCAACTATTTTGTATATCAGGCTACACCGTACGATTTGCGTGAGCTTATTGAAAAATATCCGCATTGATTTTTGAAGTTTCTAAATAAATTAAGCCGAAAAGGGATTTGGACTCCTTTTCGGCTTATGTTTTTATGTATTACTATATTAATATGACTGTAATTTTGCAATTGCATCAGCGGCGTTGTCGGCTTTGAAAACAGCCGTTCCTGCAACGCACACGTCAATTCCTGCGTTTGCCGCCTGCTCAATTGTAGCTTCTCCGATTCCGCCGTCAGCCTCAATCAGCATATCAATTCCACGTCTTTTGCACTCGTCCTTGATTTCTTTTACCTTCGGGAGCATATCAGCCATAAAGCTCTGACCGCCGAATCCCGGCTCAACCGTCATAACAAGCACAAGGTCGATTTTGTCAAGATAGGGAAAAACTGCGCTTGCAGGAGTGTTCGGCTTGATTACAAGTCCGGGTTTTACTCCGCGGTCTCTGATTTTGTCAATCGTCTTATCAATGTCTGAGTCACATTCAACGTGAAAGGTGATTATGTCTGCGCCTGCGTCGGCAAAATCGTCGGCGTATTTCAGCGGGTCGCTTATCATAAGATGAACGTCAAACGGCTTATTGGTGTATTTTCTGACAGTCTTGATTACGGGTGCGCCAAAGGTGATGTTCGGCACAAAGTGACCGTCCATAACGTCAAGGTGCATCCAGTCTGCACCTGCCTTGTCCATTCTTACAATTTCTTCACCCATTTTTGAAAAGTCACACGATAGAAGTGACGGTGCAATTTTCATTTTAAACATCCTTTCATTGTGCGGTACAATAGCATTGATAAAAGTGATTGCGTTTGATAAGAATTACGGACACGACACGCCGTGTCCGTACGGCGACACGCCGCCTACGGCTTTTGAATTGCGGGAGCTACTATTGCGGCAAGTCCCCAGAACAGTGCATAAATCAGCACCTCAAGCGAGCCCATTACTCCGACTCCGGCATAAAGCGACAGCGTAGCGGCAAGCAATATGCCGATAATAACAGCAATCAGCTGAATTACTATTGCGAGGGAAATGTTGTGCTTGATTTTGACGCTTCCCGATACTGCACGTGCAAGAGAAGAAACCTTGCCGCCGGTAATAAGATATGACCTTGAGCTTTCTTCAACAGTTCCCTGAGCCTCCTTGAGTACGTTGCCCAGTCCTGTCGGAAGTACCTTTATACTGCGGTAGAACAGGTTGTAAAGCTCTGCGATAAGGTCGTTTGTAATGTTGTAGTCTGTTGTCCTGATAAGGAAACTTATGCCGTTTGTTTCGGCACGCTGGAGCTCGGATTTCAACTCAGAGTCAGCGTGATACCTTGTTACAAACATAGCAACAAGCCTGCCTGCACGTGAAAGGTATGTTACCTGTCTGCCCTTTGAGGTGTATTTTTCCTCATATTCAATGCGTGGAGTTTCAACGCTGTATTTTTCCATCAGCTTGCGTGAGCCGACAAGGATTCTTTCGCTGTTAATCCAGCCGACAAGTCCCATTTCGTCCTCATACAGCACGCTTTCAACCTCGGGCAGAGTTTCTTTGGTTTCTGCAACAACCGAGTCAAATGCGTTTGCAATCGGATTTTGTGCCTCTTTTAAAATAGCAATTCCGCAGAGAAGCGACTCGTCAACGTTGTAGTCCTCATACGTTTTGATTCCCTCAAGCTCGATTGAGTCGGCAGGGAAAAGCTCGTTAGCGTCAATCATAATTGCGGTACTGTCGCAGAACTGCTTGATTGACGGATAACCCGACAACATTCCTCCGAATGAGAGGAGCTTTTTGCAGAGTTTTCTTACGGGGAAATTAACTGCAAGCAAAGTTGAAACGGGAATTGCTACCGCAGTCATAAGCGCAAAAGCGTTGATGGCGTCGGCAAACGAAACCTTAACAATGCCGTAAATCAGTGTTATGATTATTGCGGTAATGGTCGTAATCGGCGCAAGCTTTGACGCTAAATCTTCACTCGGGTCGGGAGCGTAGGAAATTTTGAGAAAGTTTGAGGGGAATTTCGTTTTGTGCTGATAAGCAATAATCGTCTTTTCAGAGGCTGTTCCGCTGAGCATCTGATTTGCAACGGATTCGTTGTTGTAGATTTTAGCGGCATATTTCTGACCTTTTGAAGATATAAACTTGAAATTGTCCTTTACACGCAGTACCATAAGCAGCTTTCCGAAATTGTTCGCAAAGAAAGCCAGAAGTACAATTACGCAGTAGTAGTTTATGTTAAAGGCGTCCATATCGCCGATGCAGAAGAACGAAACGACAGTCTGAATAAGAGCCGCAACTCCTCCGACGGCAACGGCTGTGTCTGAATTTCCCTTGAATTTAGCAAGCGGAGTAAGTCCGCTGAGCATTGCAACACGGTTGATAAACAGCGAAAATCCCACTAAAAGGAAGTTTAAAATTGCATATGCCGCAGGTGCAAAGGAAATTGCAGAGCAGATAGCCTGCGGAAAAAGCCTTGTAACTACCGTAAGTATAATTGACAATGCGGCTATTATTCCCGAAATCATACTGCGTACAAAAAGCTTTTTGATGTTAAGATTAAGCTCATAGAGAATACTTTTCTCGTCGTCGTCACCCGTGTAGTCCTCAACAGGCTTTGCTTTTTCCTTTGGAGTGTCGTCATCGTCGGACTCGTCCTTTGAGAAAAAGCCTACGACTGCCGACAGGATTTTCTCCTGCGGTGAACGTGTGTCCTCGTTTTCCTCAGGCTCGTCCTCTTCTTCGACCTTAGGCTCGGGACGGATAACGTGAGCAATTACCGACGGATTTTTCGAGCGTATATATTCTTCGTATTCGTTTTCAACAACCTCGGAAAAACGTCCTGCCTTGACGTTGAGAATTTCTCTGGGCTCGTCGGGGCGATAGACGGGAACCTTTGCAACAACCTTTCTGGGCGGCTTAGCACCGCTTTCGTTCTTTATTCCGAAAAGCTGTTCGTACTTGCTCTGTTCATCGTTTTTCTGCTTTTCAGACTCCTCGTCCTCAAGCTCAATGTCAATTGAATTTATGCTTTCAATGTGAGTTTCGTCGTCCTTGAACTGGTCAACCTCGCCGAGTACCTCGCCCGAAAAGCTTGTGTTTTCATCGTATTCGGGGGTGAGGGTTACTATTTTATTTTCTTCGGCTTCGGCTTTTTCGGCGGCTTCTTTTGCCTCCTGTTCAGCCTTTTTTCTTGCTTCTTCCGCTTTCTTTTCAGCCTCAGCCTGAGCTTCCTCGGGAGTTTTTACGTCCTCATTACTGCCGTCCATCATAAGCGAAGCCTGCATTGTTGCGGCTGTTTTTTCGCCTACAATTGTGTTTGTTGTATCAACTTCATCAAGCGGATTTTTATTCTTCAGCCTCGGCTTTTTATCTGCGTTGCTGAAAATCTCGTCCATTTTCGGCTTCGCACGGTATTTCTGTGCAGTCTGTTCCATTTTTTCCTGGTCTGCAAGATAGTGAGTTTCTTCAAGTATGCTTTCTATTTCACGCTCTCTGAGCAGGTCCTGCTGTTTATCCTGTTCTGACAAGATTAACACTCCTTCCTTTTTCAGGTGTAAAACTTTTGCTTACTGTTTGTCCGTGGATTTATCTGTTGTTCATTGCGCTATACATAAGTATTCCTGCGGCAACCGATGCGTTAAGAGAATTGATTTTACCTTTCATCGGCAGAGAAACAATCACGTCGCATTTTTCCCTGACAAGACGTGAAATTCCCTTGCCTTCGTTGCCGATAACGATTGCACACGCACCCGAAAAATCGCATTTTCTGTAGTCTGTGCCGTCCATATCTGCGCCGTAAACCCATATGCCGCGCTGTTTAAGCTCGTCAAGCAGGCTTGCAATATTTGTTACCCTTGCAACACGCATATATTCAACAGCGCCTGCGGACGCCTTGCCTACGGTGTAGCTCAGGCTTGCACTGCGGCGCTTGGGAACGATTACGCCGTGAACGCCCGCACATTCGGCGGTACGGATTATTGCGCCGAGGTTGTGCGGGTCCTCAACCTCGTCAAGCACAACGATAAACGGAGATTCACCGAGACTTTCGGCATATTCGAAAATTTCTTCAACAGTCGAATACTCCTTGACGGCGGCAAAGGCGACAATTCCCTGATGGTTTGTGTTGCCCGTAATATAGTCGAGCTTTGTTCGGTCAACCTCTTTAATCGGGATTTGCTTTTGCTTTGCTTTTGCAAGAATCCCGACAACTGCGCCGCTTTTTTCGCCCCTTGCGACAAGGATTTTATCAATCGGTCTGTTACTTCTGACAGCCTCGCTGACGGGGTTTCTGCCCGAAATAACGTCGGATTTAACTTCATTGTTTTTTTCAGTCATTTTATACCTCAATGAGAAAATTAAATTTAATTATTATATTATAACATAAAATTTAAAAATAATATATACTTATGCGAAAAATAATGTCTAAACATAATACATAGCGTCAAGCACAATTGCGCCTGTGTCTATGTTTTTGGGGATTATTCCGTAAAGTGAAGTTGCTCTGTCCTTGAAGATATACATTTTGGGAGGAAACGGTGTAAGACTGAAATAAAATGCGACAAACAGCATAAACATAAAAAACGCAGGCAGAAAGAAGTTTTCAAGCTTGTATTTTGAAAAAACCAGCCTGTATGACAAAAACAGAGATGTTGTTATACAGAAAATTGCCGAGGTGAAATTTATAAGAAAATCGTTTTCAAAGCCGAAAAGCGTAAATATCAGGTTCAGCAGAATGTAGGAAATGCCGAGATAATAAAGCGAAATTACCTTTGCTGTTACAAATTTTCGGAACGGTGAACGGATACAGAGAAGTTCAATCATTCCCCAGATTGCATAGGGGAGAAGAAGTGTTTTTGCCGTTTCCCAAATACTGTCGTTTACCGAGCCGAACAGCACGCCGATAAGCTCTCTGTTGCAAAGCGAATAGAGATTCTGCATAAAAACCGACAGAATAAGCATGAAAAATATACCGCATATTTCAAGCTTCATAAATGTTTTTTGCATAATGCACCTCGTTTTATTTATGGATATACCGATATTACAATTTGTTGTTTGCGGATTGTATTGTAAAATCTGAAAAAGAAATATACAAATGGTATATTTCTTTTCTTTCAACAAAAATGTTGAAAACTATGTTGAAAGTGTTAATAAGGCGTGAAAAGAGCATTGAAATTTACAAGAATTTTACAGACTTATTATAAAAATACGTAAATTTGAGGTTTTCCACAACAAAAGGCTTGTTAAATTATTATCAAAGATTGTTTACGAATTGTATAAAAACAATGTCAATTGATAATTTTAGCAAATTTCAAAAACTTATTTCAAATTTTTATTTTTATGATTTAAAACTGAAACGGCAGAAAATCTTCAACTTATTCCAAAGTAAAGCCTTACCGTAAGAACGCTCATAACCGCCGCAGTGATGTCTGCAATGATTGCGGCAAACAGCGTGTGACGGATTTTCTTGACCTTGATACAGCCAAAGTACATTGCGATTGCGTAAAAAGTTGTTTCGCTTGAGCCTGCGAGTACAGAGGCAACTCTGCCCGCAAAGCTGTCGGGACCGCACTGCTCGTAAAGTGAAGTCAGAAGTGCAGTTGAGCCGCTTCCCGAAACGGGGCGCAAAAGCACCATAGGCACAATTTCTTTCGGAAATCCGAGGTAATCGGCAACAGGCTCGATAAAATTACAGATTGCGTCAATCGCTCCGCTTGAACGCAGTAAATCCACTGCGAATACAAGTCCGATGATTGTAGGCGCAATGTTGTATAAAATCTGCATTCCTTCTTTTGCACCTTTCAGAAAAATATCAAATACGGGAACCCGTTTGATTAGTCCGAAAACTACAATAATGCAGGCGAAAGCTGGCATAACAAATTCCATTTGCTTATCTCTCTTTTCTTTTTACACAGTTGAGCGTGCAGGCGCAGATAAGGGCTGCTGCAAGCGCACAGGCGGAGGAAATCCATACGGGAACTATAATTTCAAACGGCGCACTGCTCCCGTAGGATTGGCGCAGAGAGGCGAGTGTTGTGGGCAAAAGCTGGAGAGAGGCGGTGTTCATAACAACAAATATAATCATTTCGTTGCTTGCAGTATCGCATTTGTTGTTGAGTGTATGTAACTGCTCCATTGCTTTAAGTCCGAACGGAGTGGCGGCGTTTCCGAGACCGAGCAGGTTTGCACTTATGTTCATTGATATGCTTTTATAAGCGTCGCTGTTTTTGTCAAGGTTCGGAAACAGAGGCCGCAGCAGTGGTGAAAAGATTTTTGCAAAAACGGAAGTCAGACCGCTTTCGACGGCAATCTTCATAATTCCTGTCCAAAGGCAGATTATGCCTGCCATTGTAATAATTAACTCAATTGACGAGGCGCCGCTGTCGACAAGAGCTTTCGACAAATCCTCCGTGTTTCCGAGAAAAACCGAGCAGATAATACTTATTATTACAAGTCCGCTCCATACATAATTCAGCATAAAAACTCCTCTTTTGACAAGTTGTTACCTTTTATTTAAAAATTACAAAGTTTACAAAATTGTTTACAATAAAATTCACGGGAATTATTGACAAAATAGGTAATAAATGGTAAAATATATACAAATATTAGTGAACAGGATGGGGTATATGATTTACACTAATTTCAGAGAAATTGACAAAGCAGGTCGAATCGTAATATCAAAGGATATAAGAAAGCACCTCAATATTAACGCAGGCGACATTCTTCATATTGAAGCTGACGATAACTGTATCTTTATCAGAAAAGCAGAAAGCAAATGCGTGTTCTGCAATTCTCTTGAAAATCTAAAAGAATTTGAGGGAAAGCATATTTGTTCTTCCTGCCTTGAAAAACTCAAGGACTGAATTGCTATACTATATATAGTATAAAATGACCGCAAATATGAATAATTCATAGCGTTGCGGCTAAAACAGGGGTGACAATTCAGGTGAAGCTTTTTCTTGCAGATATTGGCAATGTCAGCTTGGAGTATGCACAGCTGCTTGACAATGAACGCAGAGCAAGGACAGAACGCTACAGGCTTGCTGACGATAAAAAGCGCTGTATTCTTGCAGGACTTATGACAAGGCACTTTTTCGGTAATGCAGAAATTCTAAAAAACGAGTACGGAAAGCCTTTTTTGTCAGACGGACGCTTTTTTAACATTTCCCACAGCGGAAATTACGTGCTTTTTGCACTTGCCGACAGCGAAATCGGCTGTGACATTGAACAGTTCCATTTTGTAAACGCAGTAAGAACGGGTCGGACTGTTTTTACCGAAGACGAAATGAAGTTGCTTTTGTCAGATGCCGACAGACTCGGTACGTTTTTTAATTTGTGGACAAAAAAAGAAAGCCTGCTCAAATGTATGGGCGAGGGCTTTCACAGGAGCGCAAAGTCGGTTGACGTGCGCTCTGATGTTTTTGAGGAAAAAGGCAAAAGCTATTTTATGAAAACGTGGAATTTTTCCGATTACACCGTTTCCGTTTGCTCCGCAGAAAATGACTTTCCTGAATTTATTGAGTTCATCGGGACAGAGGAGCTTGTATGAAAAATCTCATAAGAATAATTGACGGTATAATTCTTTCGCTTTCTGCCTGCGGATTTATGCTGACTATGTATGCAGGGAATATTGTTAAAGGGCAATTTCCGTATTTTTTGTTTTTCTGCGTTCTGATTATTGCGGCAATAGCGGTAAATATCATTCCGTCACCGTTTAATTTTAAAATTAAGCCGACAAGACTGCGTATGCTTGCCGACGGTTCGGATTTGCTCATTGCATTTCTTGTTTCGTCGGTAATCTCCGTTGCTTTTCATATTTATCTGCCGTTTACGGGGATTTTATCTTCGGGTTTGGGAATAGGCTTTTATGTTGCAAGCGTGGTTGTTGCATTGTTTGTGCTTATCGTAACCTTCATAAATGCAGTTATCAGAACCTGCGCAGGTTCTTCTCAGCTCGGCGCAGGAAGAAAGGCGGCAGTTGTGCTTACGGGCGGAATACCCGTTGTCAACTTTTTTACACTGATTCCTGCAATTAAAAGGGCAAAGGCTGAGGTTAACTTTGAAAGCAAAAAGTTAAGCCTTGATTTAAGCAGGGCAAAAGACGAGGTTTGCAAAACAAAATATCCGATTCTTCTTGTTCACGGCGTATTTTTTCGTGATTTCAAATATTTCAATTATTGGGGAAGAATCACCGATGAGCTTCAGAAAAACGGTGCAAAGATTTATTTCGGCAATCACCAGTCGGCTTTGTCCGTAGACGACAGCGCAAAGGAGCTTACCGGGAGGATAAAGCAGATTGTAAAAGAAACAGGCTGTGAAAAGGTCAACATCATTGCCCATTCAAAGGGTGGTCTTGACTGCCGCTGTGCAATCAGCAAATACGGAGCCGATAAATATGTTGCCTCGCTTACCACAATAAATACGCCTCACCGAGGCTGTGAATTTGCAGATTATCTGCTCGGTGTTGTACCGAAGTCAATGCAGGATAAAATTGCAAATACATACAACGCCGCAATGAGAAAGTTCGGCGACAGAAATCCCGATTTTCTTGCAGCAGTTGCCGACCTTACGCATAAAAACTGCGAAAAGCTTAACGAAACTACTCCCGATGTTGACGGAGTGTTTTATCAGAGCGTCGGCTCAAAGCTCAACAAAGCCTCAAACGGTCAGTTCCCGCTGAATTTTTCGTATCATCTTGTAAAATACTTTAACGGCGCAAACGACGGGCTTGTGGCGGAAAGCTCCTTTAAGTGGGGCAGTGAGTACACGTTTGTCACCACAAAGGGCAAAAGAGGAATTTCGCACGGGGATATGATTGATTTAAACCGTGAAAACATTGACGGCTTTGACGTGCGTGAATTTTACGTACAGCTTGTCGGAGATCTGAAATCAATGGGATTATAGCAAAACAGAATACGGCTATCCCTTTCTATTAGCTAAACGATAATTTGTCGAGTGCCTCGACGGGCAAATCGAGTGGAAAAGACGGTTATTTTGGTAAAAACGGTTGCCCGAATTTTAAATTGATGGATAGGTAACGTTTTGGGACGTCAAGGATGCCGTCCCCTACGGATATAATTCAAACGTTTCCTTTACAGTCGTAGGGACACGGCGCGCCGTGTCCGTATTGACTATCAAACACAACCGAATATATCATTATTATAATAACAAACAAACCTTTCCGTAGGGGACGGCTTCCCAGACGTCCCATTCACAAAAATTGCATAGCAATTTTTGTGTGGACACGGCACGCCGTGTCCCTACGTCAACGTTGCTATAATTCCAACGCTAAATT
Source organism: uncultured Ruminococcus sp. (assembly GCA_902766885.1). Lineage (GTDB taxonomy): Bacteria > Bacillota > Clostridia > Oscillospirales > Acutalibacteraceae > Ruminococcoides. The sequence continues at coordinate 22,639 of CACXFS010000042.1, forward strand.
ATAGTTTAAATTACTGGTCGAACTTTTGATTCCGTCTTATTTAAAGTTATAGTAAGAGAAGAAAAAAGGTCGGGTGCCAAACGGCGAACCCGACCTTAATTTGATTTGTGTTTTTTAATTATGAGTTAGCTTCGATGTAAGAAACAAGAGCGCCTACAGTCTTGATATTTTCGATTTCCTCGTCGGGAACTTCAACATCAAACTCATCTTCAATTGACATAAGTAAATCTACTACGTCAAGTGAGTCAGCACCGAGGTCTTCCTGCAAATCTGTATCTGCAGTAATCTTATCCTCTTCAACGTCAAACTGCTCGGCAAGGATTGCCTTAACTTTCTCTAATACCATTAGTAATTCCTCCCATTAAAAATTATTACGTGCTTTTGTTTCTAATTATGGACAAAAGCACATATTTTATGCTACAATGGTGTGAAAGCAAATTTTGGTTTGCTCTACATTCAATAATATTATTGATAAATTGCCGCTTTGTCAATATCTATTTTGAAATTTATAAAAAAATTCTTAAATTTGCATAAATAATTCTCACTGTTATGAAATTTGCATAGGTAAAAATATGAAATTCGGAGGAAAAAGTTATGAGTATTAAAAAATTTGCAGTAATCGGTCACCCAATCGGACATACGATGTCACCGTTTATACATAACAGGCTTTTTGAACTTTCGGGAATTGAAGCGGAGTACACAAAGCTTGATATAGCTCCCGAAAACCTCGCCGACGAGTACAGCAAAGTATTGTCAAAGCTTGACGGTTACAACATTACAATTCCTCATAAACAGAATATTATTCCGCTTATTGATGAAATTGACGAAAAAGCGAAAATGTACGGCAGTGTAAATACCGTTGCAAATATTAACGGTGTTGCAAAGGGTTACACAACCGACCCCGACGGCTTTTTAAAGGCTCTCAATGCGGCCGGAATCACCCTTGACGGACGTGTTGTAATCCTCGGATGCGGAGGCGTTGCTCGTACAATGGCCTACGAGGTTGTGCTTAAAGGACTTCCTCTGCTTTTTGCAGTCAGAAAAGAGGACGTGGAGATTGCTAAATCACTTTGTAATGAAATTGAGAACACCGTTAAGGGTGCAAAGGTAAGCTTTTGCCTTATTGACGAGCTTTCGGGTGATATTGATGTGCTTGTAAACGCAACGCCTCTGGGTATGTTCCCAAAAATTGACGTTCAGCCTGTCAGCGATTCAGTTATCAACAGGTGCGCAAGCGTGTTTGACGCAGTCTACAATCCGCTTGAAACCGTGCTTATCAAAAAGGCGCTTGCAAACGGAGCAAAGGCTGTCGGAGGAATGTCAATGCTTGTGTGGCAGGCAGTAGTTGCTCACGAAAAATGGGACGGCTCGGTTTATGATAAGGACGATATTGCAAAGCTCTGCATTGATTCGGCAGAGGAGCTCAAAAACAGATAACAGGGGTAGAAAATGGATAATATAGTACTGTGTGGTTTTATGGGCTGCGGAAAGTCAACCGTAGGCAGAAACATCGCACGAAAAACAGGCAAAAAGTTTCTTGATATGGACACATATATTGAGAAAAAGGCAGGAATGACCGTTTCGGAAATTTTTGATAAATACGGCGAAAGCGGATTTCGTGATATGGAGCACGAGGCTTGCAAAGAGCTTTCCGGGATGAAGGACCTCATAATTGCATCGGGCGGCGGAGCGTTTACGTTTGAGCGCAATGTGGAGGTTTTTAAGGGGAAAGATACAATCGTACTTCTTGACGTGCCGCTGGGTGTTATAAAGTACAGACTTCGCAACGACAAAACAAGACCTCTTTTGCAAAGACCCGACAGGGATAAGGCTATGCAGGAGCTGTACGACAAGCGGCTTCCTCTTTACAAAAGTGCCGCAGATATCGTAGTTTCGGGAAAAAATACCCCGATAAAGACTGCATTTTCGGTAATTGATGCCGTTAATGAAATGAAAAAATAAAATAACTATTGATTATAGCGCTTTAAAGTGGTAAAATATACTATTATTAACACCATTAAACGGAAGGGATAGAATATATATGATTATAGTTTTAAAGCCGTCAACATCTGACGAACAGCTTATGAAATTCACTAAAATGCTCAAGGACTCCTACGGCGTTAAGGTAAACAAGTGGGACGGTGTTCAGTCAACCGTTCTCGGACTTATCGGCGACACCACAAAGGTTGACATTGAGTATATAGACGCACAGGACATTGTCGAAAGCGTAAAACGTGTTCAGGAGCCGTACAAAAAGGCGAACAGAAAGTTCCACCCCGACAATACGGTTATCAAAATCAACGACGACGTGACAATCGGCGACGGAAGCCTGCATATTATGGCAGGTCCCTGTTCGGTAGAGAGTGAACAGCAGATTGTTCAGATTGCAAAGGACGTCAAAGCATCGGGTGCAACCTTACTTCGAGGCGGCGCATTCAAGCCTCGTACATCTCCCTATGCTTTCCAAGGGCTAAAAGCAGAGGGTCTTGATTTGCTCAAAATCGCAAGAAAAGAAACAGGACTTCCCATTGTCACAGAAATTATGCGTGCGTCGCACATTGATATGTTTGAAAACGTCGACATTATTCAGGTCGGCGCAAGAAATATGCAGAATTTCGAGCTTTTAAAGGAGCTCGGCAAAATCGACAAGCCTATTCTTTTAAAGCGTGGTCTTTCGGCTACAATTGAAGAATGGCTTATGAGCGCCGAGTATATTATGGCAGGCGGCAACGACAAGGTTATCCTCTGCGAAAGAGGTATACGCACTTACGAAACATTTACAAGAAATACGCTTGATATTTCCGCAATTCCGATAATCAAGCGCCTTTCACACCTGCCCGTTGTTGTTGACCCCAGTCACGCTGCAGGAAAATCGTGGCTTGTTGAGCCGCTTGCAATGGCAGCAGTAGCCGCAGGAGCAGACGGACTTATTATCGAGGTTCACAACGACCCGCCGCATGCTCTTTCCGATGGTGCACAGTCACTTACGCCCGAACAGTTTGACGGCGTTGCAAAGAAGGTTTTTGCGCTCAAGAATGCGCTTAACACAGAAGTATAATTTTCATTGGAGGAATCCCTGATGAACATAGCCGTAATCGGACTCGGAATAATCGGAGGAAGCTTTTGCAAGGCTATCAAGAAGTACACCGACCATTATGTAATCGGAATTAACCGCACCCCCGAAACGGCGCAAAAGGCGCTTGAAGTCGGTGCGATTGACGAAGTGGGAACGCACGAAAGCCTTGAAAAATCCGACCTTATTATTCTTGCAATGTATCCGCAGGCGGATATTGATTATATCGAGAAAAACGGTAATTACATAAAAAAAGGTGCAATTGTCACAGATGCATCGGGCATAAAAAGTGCAATATGTCCACAACTAAAGGAACTTGCACAAAAATACGGTTTTGTTTTTGTGGGAAGTCATCCCATGGCGGGCAAGGAGAAAAACGGATTTGACGTTTCCGACTCCGAACTTTACAAGGGGGCAAGCTTTATCATAACTCCCTGCGGAGCAGAGCAGAAGTATGTGGATTTGCTCGCTGATTTTGCAAAATCAATCGGATTCGGGATAATTAAAATAACAACGCCCGAAGAACACGACCGTATGATAGCGTTTACCTCTCAGCTTCCGCACGTGCTTGCGTGCGCTTATGTGCTGAGTCCCTGCTGCCCTAATCACAAGGGCTTTTCGGCAGGCAGCTACCGTGATGTGTCACGTGTTGCAAATATAAATTCAAAGCTCTGGAGCGAGCTTTTTCTTGAAAACAAGGAGCCGCTTGTAAAGGAGCTTGACATTCTTGTTGAGAACATCACTAATATTTCCAATGCAATTAAATCTGACAATAAAGCGGAACTTACCGAGTTGCTTGAACAGGGGCACAAGGTAAAAGAATCACTCGGAGAATAATATTATTTTGATTCGTAATGCGGAATTCGGAATTAATGGTCGCTGTGCTCCACATTAATAATAAAGCGTGTTGTTAAAGCGTGTTGTTTGGAAAAGTTTGAACGCTGAATTTATATTGATTAGGTAACGTTCAGGGACGTGTAGGAACCCGTCCCCTACGACTGTAAAGGAAACGTTTATAATATATCCGTAGGGGACGGCATCCCTGACGTCCCAATGTATAAATTGTGAAACAATTTATACATTTTGGCGAACATAGTTCGCCGCTGCAATTTAAAAATTCTCCCGTCGAGGCACTCGACAAATTCTGGTTTATCTTACTAAAAAATAATCAAATAATATAAAATAAAACTCGCTCAACGGCATAGCATGCCGTAACAAAGGGGTAAAGGAGAAATTCGATGAGAACAGTTCATGTTGAAACGGGAAAACCCTATGATATTTTCATTGAAAGAGGAATAATTGATAAATGTGGTGAATACATCAGCAAACTTTCAACTGCCGAAAAGGTCACGGTAATTACTGACTCAAACGTAGCTCCGCATTACCAGTGGAGAGTGCTCAATTCGCTTGAAAAATCGGGCTTTGAGGTTAAAACCCACATTTTCAAGGCAGGCGAGGAGTCGAAGAATCTCAATACAATTGCTGAAATGTATAACACTCTTGCAAATTTCAGAATGACAAGAAAGGATATCGTCCTTGCCCTCGGCGGAGGAGTTACAGGCGATATGGCTGGCTTTGCGGCGGCTACATATTTAAGGGGAATTGACTTTATTCAGGTTCCCACCTCTCTGCTTGCACAGGTTGACTCGTCCGTCGGAGGAAAAACAGGCGTTGATTTACCGCAGGGCAAAAACCTTGTCGGTGCTTTTCATCAGCCTGTTGCCGTTCTGATTGACCCCGATACGCTCGACACCCTGCCCGACGCATATGTTTGCGATGGTATGGCTGAGGTTATCAAGTACGGTTGTATCAAGGACGCAGAGTTTTTTGAAAATCTTGTTACGGAAAATGCACTCGACCACATCGAGGATGTAATCGAAACGTGCGTTTCAATCAAGCGTGACGTTGTAAGCCGTGACGAGCGTGAAGCCGGCGAGAGAATTTTGCTCAATTTCGGACACACTCTCGGTCACGCAATAGAAAAAATTTACGATTTCAAGGGCATTTCACACGGAATGGCTGTTGCAATCGGTATGGTGCTCATTTCAAAGGCAGGCGAAAAAGCGGGAATTACCGAGCAGGGAACAGCAGGTAAAATTGCCGACCTCTGTCTTAAATACGGTTTGCCCACTACCGACAGCGCAAGCTTTGAAGAAATGGCACAGGCCGCCGCAGGCGACAAAAAAACCTCGGGCAGCTCAATCAACCTTGTTCTGCTTAATAAAATCGGCGACAGCTATACAAAGAAAATCAAGCTCGACGAGCTTTTAGACTTCATAAAAACATAAATTAATTCGGAATTCGTAATGCACAATTCGGAATTATTAATTGTTATCACAACAAAGCTATACTCATAATCCTGATTTAATTAGTTGAGGAAAACTATGTCAATTGTAAAATATCTGCCTTTCACACCAAGCGGCTCTGTTACCGCTCCGCCGTCAAAAAGCGACGTTCACCGTGCGATAATCTGTGCGGCTCTTTCAAAAGGAGTCAGCACTATTTCTCCCGTTGCACTGTCAAATGACATCAAGGCGACAATCGGCTGTATCGAAGCGCTCGGTGCGAAAACTCATATAGAAAATAACGTTCTGACCGTTGACGGAACAGAGCTTTTTTCAAACAAAACCGCAACTCTCGACTGCGGCGAAAGCGGCAGTACCCTGCGCTTTTTTATACCCGTAGCGGCTGTAGGCGGCGTGAACGCAAGCTTTATCGGCAGCGGCAGACTTCCACAGCGACCTATCGGAATTTTTACCGATTTACTTCCCAATTTCGGTGTGAATTGTGAAACAGAGGGCGGACTTCCGCTTAAAATCAGCGGCAAGCTCCAAAGCGGAACTTTTAAAATTCCCGGCAACGTAAGTTCACAGTTCATAACGGGCTTGCTTTTTGCGCTCCCTCTGCTTGAAAACGACAGCGATATCGTGCTGACCTCTCCGATTGAGAGCGTCGGCTACATTAATATGACAATCTACACTATGTCAAAATTCGGTGTTGAAATCGAAACAACCGATTTCGGCTGGCATATAAAAGGAAACCAGAGCTACAAGCCGTGCAACTACACAACGGACGGCGACTGGTCACAGGCGGCTTTCTTTATGGTCAGCGGCGCAATAAACGGCAGTATTACGGTAAACGGCGTGAATCGTGATTCTGCACAGGGCGACAGGAAAATTACCGAGCTTATCTCACAATTCGGCGCAGAGGTTTTGCAGACCGACACAAGCGTTACCGTAAAAAGCGGCAAAATGCATGCAATAACAATAGATGCGTCACAGATTCCGGACCTTGTTCCCGTTCTTGCAGTTTGCGCCGGCTTTGCCGACGGCACAACGAGAATTATAAACGCACAGCGACTTAGAATAAAGGAAAGTGACAGGCTTAAAACAACGGCGAATCTAATAAATAATCTCGGCGGAAATGTCACAGAGCTTTCCGACGGACTTGAAATAACGGGAGTAAAAAAGCTCTCAGGCGGCAGTGCAGACGGCTGCAACGACCATAGAATTGTCATGTCAGCCGCAGTTTGCGCCGCCGGACTTGACGGCGAAATTGAATGCAGTGACGCTTTAAGTATAAACAAAAGTTATCCTGAATTTTTCAATGATTATAACAGCATAGGAGGAAGGGCAAATGTCCTCGACATACGGTGATAAAATCAAAATATCGGTATTCGGTGAAAGTCACGGCAACGGAATCGGCGTTGTAATTGACGGACTTCCCGCAGGAGTAAAAATAGATATGGACAGCGTGCTTGTTCAGATGTCACGCCGTGCACCCGGAAAGGACAAAACTGCTACCCCTCGCAAAGAGAGCGATTTGCCAAAGGTGCTTTCGGGTATGCTCGGCGATACCCTGACCGGCGCACCGCTTTGTGCCGTTATCGAAAATACAAACACACGCAGCGGAGATTACGGCAATCTGCTTTCCTGCCCCCGTCCAGGTCACAGCGACTATACTGCTTTTGTGAAATACAACGGCGCAAACGATATCCGTGGCGGCGGACATTTTTCTGGCAGGATTACTGCTCCGATAGTATTTGCAGGCTCAATTTGCCGACAGATTCTTGCACAAAAAGGCATAAAAATTGCAGCGCATATAAATAGTATAGGAAATGTGTCCGATGAGCCGTTCAATCCTGTTTGCATCGATGACGCTCTGATAGACAGGCTTAATGCATCAAGCTTTGCACTTATTGATAATTCTGTAGAAGAAAAAATGCGTGATGAAGTAGAAAATGCAAGAATGAGCCTCGACAGCATAGGTGGTACAATTGAGTGTGGCGTAACAGGCATTGAAGCTGGAATCGGCGAGCCTATGTTTGACGGTGTTGAGGGCGTAATTGCAAAGGCGGTTTTCGGAGTTCCTGCAATTAAGGGTGTTGAATTCGGCAAAGGCTTTGAGCTTTCAAAAATGAGAGGCTCACAGTCCAACGATTCGTTCAGATATGTAGACGGAAAGGTCGTTACCGAAAGTAACAACTGCGGCGGAATCCTCGGCGGAATCACAAACGGTATGCCGATAATTTTCAGAGCCGCAGTAAAGCCGACTCCCTCAATCGCCCAAAAGCAGAAATCGGTTGATTTGCAGAAAAAAGAAAACACAGAGCTTGAGGTTCACGGCAGACACGACCCTTGCATAGTGCCTCGTGCTGTTCCCGTAATTGAAGCAGTAACGGCGATTGCAATTGCTAATTTAATGTAAAGGAAGTTGCAGATGAAGAATTTAGGAGAAATCAGAACCGAAATTGATAAAATTGACACCGAGCTTATAGAGCTTTTCAAAAAAAGAATGGACTGCGCAAAGGCAGTTGGTCTGTATAAAAAGGAAAACAACATTCCCGTACTCAACCAGAACAGGGAAAATGAAATTCTTGATAATGTAGAGGAAAAGGGCGGCGAGTACGGCTCACACGCAAGACTTTTGTTTTCTAACATAATGGAGCTTTCAAGAGCGCTCCAGCACAACATAGTCGGAAGCGGAAAAAAACTCCGTGCTGACATTTTAAATGCGTCATCTAAAATGCAGACTGAGAATGTAAAGGTCGGCTATCAGGGAATTAAGGGTGCAAACGGTCACGAAGCAACGCTCAAGCTGTTTCCCAACGGTGATGCCGTTAACTATAAAACGTTTGCCGATGTTTTTGATGCAGTAGACAGAGAAGAAGTAACCTACGGCGTCCTTCCTGTTGAAAATTCAACCGCAGGCTCGGTTTCGGCGGTTTACGATTTGATTTTAAAGCACCGTTTCTATATAGTAAAAGCACTTGATTTGCCGATTGATTATTGTCTTGCAGGTCTTAAACAGTCGGAATTTTCCGATATTGAAAAGGTCTGGTCGCACCCGCAGTCGCTTTCTCAGTGTGCAAACTACATAGCAAAGAACAATTTCGATTCAACACCGTTTGAAAATACTGCCGTTGCCGCCAGAGAAGTTGCAAGCGAAAAAAGGCTAAATGTTGCGGCAATCTGTTCCTACAAAGCGGCTGAGGAATACGGCTTAAAAATTCTTGACAATCATTTGCAGGATGATAAGGGGAACACAACTCGTTTTATCGTTATTTCAAAAACTCTCTGTATCCCCGAAAATGCTAATAAAATAAGCCTTTGCTTTTCACTTCCGCACGTTACGGGCTCACTCTACGGACTTTTGTGCAGATTCAATTCACTCGGACTCAATCTCACAAAGATTGAATCTCGCCCGAGAAAAGGCAAAGACTTTGAGTATCTTTTCTATCTTGACTTTTCGGGCAGCGTATACAGCGACAACGTAATTGACCTCATAAGTCAGTTGAGCGAAGAAATGCCCGAGTTCAGTTTCCTCGGAAATTACTGCGAACTTTAATTTAATATTGCTTTATATAGGACACGCCAATTGCGTGTCCTTTACTTTATGTTATACTAAAAATATTTCAAGATAGTGGATAGAATATGTATCATAAGTAAAATAACATGAAAAACAAAAAAATTAGTAAAAAGGGGTTGCAAAAGGGAGAGAAGTTTGATATAATAACAAACGTTGCTGAAAAGACGACATCAAGACAGAAA